>NZ_JBRJXU010000064.1:0-49354 GCF_057467645.1 Zarconia sp. | reverse complement strand
ATAGCAACCGTCAGGGCGGTTTAGGCATCGTGAAGGTGAGCTTTCTTGAGCAGGCAATCGCGGTGAGTAGGGGGAGAGAAGAAAATGCGAGCCTTGAGCTTGATTTCTCGAGTGTCCTAACCGCCTTGGCGACGGCTATATTATCCCGTTGAGGCAGTTAGAAATTGACTATTAGCCAAAACTAATATTAAATTCAGATTATTTTTTGATGTACGATCTAGGTTAGAATCTCTTAAAAAATACAGTATTTTGAGAATTTATAACTAAGCTACAAAATATGAAATTTGTGTAAAATAAAATCGATCGTGTCGTAAATATACTGAATTTGCTTATAATTATGGAGAAAGTTAACAATCTTTCCTCAAACAGTATAAATTGATGAAACGATACGAAGAGCGAATTATCTAACACTCCGATAAAAATTTATGAGATTCATCGGAGAAAGGCAGACACTTGGGTGTACGAATCGTTTCATGAATCTCCAAGCCGATCGAGGTCTCCCGAACTTGCGACGGAGATCGAACTTAACTCACTCGATTTTGCTCGATCGCATCTCAAAACGAGATAAATTTGTTCGAGTTCCGCTCTCGAACCCACCCACAGGCTATGCATCTTTCCATCCGCTTCCAACTGCTGGCACTTTTATGTGTCAATCCCCTACTGACGGGGTTGGCCCTGCCCGCGACCGACTCAGTCCTCGATCGCCCCGCGATCGCCGATGCCCATGGAACCTCAACCCTCCTCGATCGAGGCAGACAGCATTATCGTCGCGGACAATTTGTCGAAGCGATCGACGTCTGGGAGCAAGGTGTACGAGAATACCAAAACCAACCCTTGCATCAAGCTCTGAGCCTGAGTTCCATCGCCCTCGCCGCACAAAAATTAGGACAGTGGGAACGGGCCGCCGAGGCCATCGCCCAAAGCCTGAACCGGCTGCAAGCCCAACCAGCATTAGACGATCGCGGTTTAGCCATCTTCGCCCAAGCCCTCCACACCCAAGGGGTGCTGCAACAAGCCATGGGGCAATCGGAAGCGGCCCTGGAAACCTGGGAACGGGCCGAAGCCACCTATGCCGAAGCCGGAGATGAAGTGGGAGTCTTCGGCAGCCAGATCGATCGCGCCCAAATTTTGCAAACCCTGGGATTGTACCGACAGGCAACCACCGTGCTAGAGGAGGCTAACGCGGGAGTGCAAAGCCAACGGGACGACGGGCTGAAAGCCTCGGGACTGCGAAGTTTAGGTGTTGCCCTACAAGGGTTGGGACGCTTGGAAGAGTCGAAAGAGGTCTTGGAGCAAAGTTTAGCCATCACCCGATCGCTCAACGATCCAGAGGCAATCGCTGCCACCTTATTCCAGCTCGGCAATACCGTCCGTGGCTTACCCGACGGTACCGAAGCGGCGATCGCCTATTACCAGCAAGCAGCCACCACTGCCCGAACGCCCCTCACGCAACTCCAAGCGCAGCTCAACCACCTCAGCTTGCAGCTAAAAACCGATGATTCTGAAGACGTCGCGGGACTTTTCGCGGCGATCGAATCCAATCTCGATCGACTGCCTCCCAGTCGGGGCGGCATTTACGCTCGGGTGAATTTTGCCGAACTCTCGATGAGGGAACCGACCGCCAACCATCGGGAAATCGCGCGCTACTTAGCCACTGCTATCGTCCAAGCCAAAGACCTCCAGGATACGAAAGCCGAATCCTACGCCCTGGGTTACCTCGGTCAACTCTACGAGAAACAAGGGCAGTGGCAAACCGCTCGCAACCTCACCGAGCAAGCCCTCGTCCTCGCCGAAGCCGCCAACGCAGCGGAAATTGCCTATCGCTGGCAGTGGCAGCTCGGTCGCATTCTCAAGCAAAACTCCGAGATCTCCGGAGCCATTGCGACCTACCAAGAAGCGGTCAAAACCCTGGGCAAGCTGCGGGGGGAGCTCGTCCGCGATGCCGAAGCTCAAGCCTCTTTTCGAGAGCGGGTCGAACCGGTTTACCGAGAACTGGTGGATTTACTCGTGCGATCGAATCCCAGTCAAGCCCAGCTCCAGCAAGCCCGCGAAGTCATTGAATCCCTGCAACTGGCCGAACTCGATAACTTTTTCCGGGAAGCCTGTTTGGATGCCCAACCCCAGCAAATCGACGAGATCGATCCCAGCGCTGCCGTCATCTATCCGATTATTTTACCCGATCGCCTAGCGGTGATTCTCTCCCTACCGGACGGCACCCTGCGCCACTACGATACCGCCTTGTCCGAGGCAGAAGTCGATCGCCTCGTGGGTGAAATGCGACAATCCCTAAACCCCGCTTTTCCCAACCAATTGCGATTGCAACTGTCGCAACAGCTCTACGATTGGCTTTTGCGCCCCATCGAAGCAGAACTGGCGGCGAACGCCATCGAAACTCTGGTCTTTATCCCCGATGGTCGATTTCGCAATATCCCCCTTGCTGCCTTGCACGATGGAGAGCGCTACACCATCGAAAAATACGCAATCGCCATTTCCCCCGGACTACAATTGCTCGAACCCAGAGCCATCGATCTCGATCAACTCGCCATTTTCACCGGCGGACTCACCGAAGCTCGTCAAGGATTTTCTGCCTTACCGGCCGTGGAATTTGAAGTCAGCCAGATTGCCGCCAAAGCCACCTCCGAAATTGTTCTCAATCGGGAATTTACCGAACTCACCCTCCAAGACCGGATCGATTCCATCGGCTTTCCCATCATTCATTTAGCCACCCACGGTCAATTTAGTTCCGATCCCGAAGAAACCTTTATTTTGACTTGGGACGATAAAATTCGAGTCAAAGAATTTACAGACTTGCTAACAGTGCGAGAACAAAATCGTGCCACCCCCATCGAGTTATTGGTGCTGAGCGCCTGTCAAACGGCCTTCGGCGATAGCCGAGCGGCATTGGGGTTGGCCGGATTAGCGGTGCGGTCGGGAGCGCGCAGTACCCTGGCAACCTTGTGGAACGTCAATGACGAGTCTACTGCCGTGCTGATGGTGAAGTTCTACCAGCAACTCACCCAAGAGCCGGGAATTAACAAAGCCAAGGCACTGCGAAACGCTCAACTTTCCCTGTTGCAAGATCCCCAATACAAACATCCCTATTTTTGGGCTTCGTTTATCCTCGTGGGCAATTGGCTGTAATGGCAGACCTCTGACAACTAAAGACTTCCGTTACCCCAGTCCCCGATTTCACGATCTAAGGAGACATGAAAATCGTGCATTTAAAAGATTCCTGGCACTTACCGACTATCGCATCTCTCGGATTGAGCTTAGCCGTGGCGACGATCGCCCAAACACCGGCAACGGCTCAGTCAAACCCGAGCGTGGAAACCCACATCGAGACTCAAGTCACCTTCGATCCACCGGCCGACCCAGCACCGCATCAAACGACCGGTGGTGCGTCTCGCGATGGAGGAGCTTGTACGCAAACCTCCAGCTCGACTTATCCAAACACGGCAAGTTTAGTTTCCTCTAGCCCGAGTACAACTTCGGTCACGTCTCTGATTCCGACGAGCAATCACGGATTAACCACCGAAAAGCGACCGACACTGTTTGTCTACCTTCCCCGTTCTTCCGCCAACGAAGTCTTCATCAGCATGGAAGACGAATACGAAAACTACCACTACCACACAACGGTGCCGATCTCCGACGCACCGGGGATTTTCAGTTTTACCGTGCCCGACTCCGCACCCATTTTAGTCACCGGCAAAAACTATAAGTGGTCGGTTTCTCTCATCTGCGGGGCCGAACTCGATCCCGGAGACCCGAAAGTGGAAGGATGGGTCCGGCGTATCGACCCTGACGCAGCATTGACGGCCGAGTTGGAGGAAGCCGCACCCTTAGAACAAGCCGTGTTGTACGCTGCTGCTGGCATTTGGTACGATACCCTCGCCATTTTGGCAGACTTGAGACGCTCCAATCCCGAGGATTCCCGATTGGAAATAGAGTGGAGCGAACTGCTAAAATCTGTCGAACTCGGAGCCGTGGCACGGGAACCGCTGCTTCGGTAAATCCTGAAGGGTGAGCGGGTGTGGGGTGTAGGGTATTGGTGAAACGGGCGCGGAAATCTCTCGGTTGTCAAGCCCCATATTTAGTGTTGGTACTCAACTGACTCTTGGGATCTAGACGGTTTCCGATGACCGAGCCATGCTCAGAGCCCATACCCAAAACCTCAAACCGTTCCCCGATCGGTCGTTCCCCTTGACAGGTGGCACGTCAGCTTAACCTTTCACCAATGGGTGTAGGGGTAAAGTGTCCGACGATGGCTCGTGCTTGGAGTCGATCGGATCGAGTGGGGGAGAGGTTCTTCTACCCATGGCTCCAATCCACATCACCTCGCTGGACTTTCAAACATTCTTCGCCCGTACTGACGTTACGATCGAAGCGCGATCGGGTTACTCGAAACATGGATGATGTCACCGGATTTTTCAGAGAACGTGCCGATTACTCCGTCAAACTCCTCTCGATCGAAGATGCGGATGAACTTCAACTCCTCTACGATCGGTGTACGGATTTTTTCCGCTTTTCCGACGGATTACCCCCCTCTCCCACAGCGGCTCGCGAAGAATTTGAGACCCCACCAGAGGGGAAAACGCCCCAAGATCTGTACCTGTTTGGTTTATTCGAGCCAAACCACAGACTGGTGGGGGTCATCGAATCCGTTCGCCACTACCCCGACCCTCGAACGTGGTGGGTAGGACTGATGCTGCTCGCTCCCGAATACCGCGGTCGGGGGTTGGGGAAAGACTTTTACAGAGGCTTCGAGGGTTGGGTGTTGGCACGGGGTGTACCCCAAATTTCTTTAGCGGTTTTTGCCACCAATGCGTCAGGATTGGGATTTTGGCAGAATATGGGGTTTACAATCGGGCGCAAAATAGAATCCCAACCATTTGGTATCAAAACCCACGAGCGTTACGTACTCAGTCGGGGGATCTCGAGTCGAACCTGAATGCATCTTAAACGATCGAGGTCTACTTTGACGATCGTTTAAGATGCCCGCTATCAACGTACTCGGGACTTTTGGCGAGCAGGTGTTGCAAGAACGCACTTGCGATCACCGAGAGCTGTTTTCCCCCTAAGTACGCGACGTACCAATGACGCTGAATGGGAAAGTTTTGCACGTCGAGTACGATTAATTCTCCTCGTTCGAGTTCGTAGCGTAGGGTATGTCGGGATAAAATAGAAATACCCAAGCCCCCTAAAATCGCTTGTTTAATGGCTTCGTTGCTACCGAGTTCCAATCGAACTTCGATCGAAAGCTGATGTTTTTTTAAAAGTTTTTCGATGGCTTTTCTTGTTCCCGAACCGGGTTCTCGCATAATAAATTTTTCTCGATCCAAACATTCGATCGGAATATTTTTTTTGCCGGCCAGTTTACTATCGGAACGGGCGACGACCACTAAAGGATTCTCTAAAAATGCTTGAATCTGTAAATCGAGCTCTTCAGGAGGTTGGCTGAGGATATAAAGATCGTCTTCGTTTTCGAGCATTCTCCGCTTGAGCTTCTGATGGTTCGTCACCTGAAGGGAGATCTCGATCGCCGGATATTGCTGACAAAATGCACCGAGAAGTTGGGGGACGAAATATTTCGCTGTCGTCACCACTGCTAAACGTAGTTTTCCTTCTTTGGTGCCCTTAAAATCGGCAACTTTCATCTCGAAGTTATCGAGTTTTTCAAACACATCTTGACTCGTCACAAGCAATTCTCGACCCACATCTGTGAGATAGAGCTGTTTGCCAATTTGCTCGAATAGGGGTAAACCGATAGATTTAGTGAGTTGTTTGACTTGGCTCGAGACCGTCGGTTGAGAAATAGATAACTCTTGAGCCGCTCGGGTAAAGCTCGAATGGCGAGCGACGGTCTCGAACACTTTTAACTGATGCAGGGTTGCATGTAGCAAGGACTTTTCTCTCCACGAATTCCCGGTTGGGCGATCGATGGTTGCCATCTCTCAGGATATCTCTGGGGAGACTCTGGGATGGGACAGAGAAAAACTGCGGCCAGATCGCGTCGTGCCTCTTTCTCTCCCATCAATAACCCACGCCGATCGCGCACCCGGAAAAATGACATTGACTTTACATTTCTATACCTAAAGTAGTATAGTTTCAATCAAATAAAAAAGCGAATAATAATAGACTTAATTCTATTAATTTTCCCGATCGGGCTGCACGGCAGTTTTTGATGTCAGAATAATCTCTACACTCGTCCACCTCTATCCATACACGCAAAAATGCTCGCCGTTTTGCAAGCTATTCCCGATAGCCCCCTGGTTGCATTTACCGTCCTGCTACTGGTCATCCTGATCGTGCCGCCGATTTTCGAGCGGTTGCGCCTGCCGGGACTGGTGGGATTGCTCGTTGCGGGTATTCTCCTTGGTTCTAATGGTTTGGGCATCCTCGATGCCAAATCGGAAACGATGAAGTTGCTTTCGGATGTCGGGAAAATCTACCTGATGTTTGTTGCCGGACTCGAAATCGATCTGGCCGAGTTTCGCAAAACCAAAGATCGGTCTTTAGGATTTGGGGTCGCGACGTTCTTGATTCCCCTGCTCGCCGGTTCTCTTGTCGGTTTGCTCTTCGGCTTCGGTCCGAACGCATCGATTCTCATCGGTTCCCTGATGGCCTCCCATACGCTTCTGGGCTATCCCATCGTCAACCGATTGGGGGTGGTGGGCAACCAAGCCATCACCGTCACCGTTGGTGCCACCATTTTTACCGATATTGCGGCGTTGCTCGTCCTCGCCATTTGCATCTCAATTCACACTGGAGACTTTTCCCCCACTAATCTCATCTTGCAGTTGGTTGCTTTAGCCATCTACTCGGCACTGATTTTATTGGGCTTAGATTGGATCGGGAAAGAATTCTTCCGCAGAACCGGCGATGAAGAGAGCAATCAGTTTTTATTCGTCCTGCTGGCAGTGTTTGTAGCTGCCGTGGGAGCGCAAGCGATTAATGTGGATAAAATTGTCGGTGCGTTTTTAGCCGGACTCGCCGTCAACGATGTCGTCGGACGGGGACCGGTGGAAGAGAAAGTCGAGTTTGTCGGCAGTACCCTCTTCATTCCCTTTTTCTTTGTCGGCATGGGGTTACTCCTCGATATTCCTACCTTTCTCACCAGTTTGCGGGAAGATTTGGGCTTGATGCTGGCCATTGTCGGGGGACTGCTCGGAGCCAAGTTCCTCGCGGCTGGAATGGCCAAACTTCTCTTCGGCTATAACTGGGACGAAACGTTCACCATGTGGTCTCTGTCATTGCCCCAGGTGGCGGCGACTCTGGCGGCAGCGTTAGCCGGTTTGAATGCCGGCTTGATTCCCGAGTCGGTGTTTAACACCACCATCGTCCTGATGCTGGTCACTTCGATTCTCGGACCGGTGATGACCGCTCGTTTTGCCAGTCGATTGCCCCGCGCGCGCGCGCAGACGCATCCAGACATCCCTTACAGCCCGGAACTCGCCAACGATGTTTTCAACTCTCCCATTGCCAGCACCCACCCCTTCAAAGTGGTCGTGCCGATTTATAATCCCCTCACAGAGCGTTATTTAGTGGAAATGGCGGCGCTTTTGGCCCGTCACGAGTCGGGAAGCCTCGTTCCCCTTTCGATCGCCACGGCACACATTCACATGGACGAACCAGACTTAGAAGTGTCCCTCGAACGTTCCCGACGATTGCTCAAACGCGCGGTACAGGTGAGTGAAGAATTTGGCGTAGCGGCCGCTCCGAAAATTCGCATCGACAACGATATCGCCCACGGCATCAGTCGAACCGCTCGCGAGAATGATGCCAGTTTAATTATCATGGGTTGGAGTAAAACCAAGGGATTGCGAGCGAAGTTGTTCGGTAATTTAATCGATAGCGTTTTTTGGTCGTCCCATTGTCCGGTGGCGGTGATGCGCCTCCTCAACGATCCCGCGAACATTCACCACATCCTCGTTCCCATCAAAAACCTGCGACCCAAAGCGGTCGAAACGGTACGATTTGCCCAACTCTTTGCCGATGCCAACCAGGCTAAAGTGACGCTGCTGCACGTTTACGATCGCTATACTCCCGACGAACAGCTTGCGGATTTTGAAGCGGAACTCTCCCAAATTTTATTGCGATCGGAGTTTCCCGTAGAATCAAAAATTGTCATGCTTCCCGGCGACGACGCAGCCAAAATAATTGTGAAAGCCGCCGGCAGCATGGATATGGTGGTGTTGCGTTCTCGCCGCCGCCGTACCGCTGGGGGATTGGCCGTCAGCGATGTCACCACTCAAACAATCGCCAAACTCAATTGCTCGATGGTATTGCTCGGAGAACCCCATTCTTAGCCTGCATTATTCATGAGGTTCGACGAAAATTGCCCCAACCCTGGTCTCGCAAGCAGATTGGCACTTTACCTGAAAAACAGTCTGTTTTTTGAGATTCGAGAGAGATCGGGATTTGAGCTTTTGATGAATAATCCAGGTTAGGGAACAAGGGAGGCAGGGGAGAGTGTTGAATTCGGAATTCGGAATGGGGGGATGTGGTGAGGCGAAATGCTTTGTGTTGAGGAGGTTGATTGTCTCCCTTGTCTCCCTTGTCTCCTTGTCTCCTTGTCTCCTTGTCTCCTTGTCTCCCTTCTCCCCTTGTCTCCCCTGTCCCCATCCCCCCTCTCAATCCACGTGCGAAACACTCGGATCGAGCAGCATCAAATCTTCGATGTTGCGCTGCATCGTCGAACAGATGGTATCGAGGGGTAAATCGTTGGGATCGCGGCCGAAGGGGTTCTCGATTTCCAAACCGATTTCTTCAATTCCGAGCAGGGTAAAACTAATCAAACCAATAGAAAGACCCGTCAACCAACCTAAATCTGCTACGAGTTGAAACGGTAAAATCAGGCAGTAGATGAGGAGTAACTGCGCTAAATGAATGGAGTAGGCGGCGGGTAATGGTGTTTTTAAAATCCGTTCGCAAGATCCTAAAGAGTCCACCAGCTTGTTGAGCAGTTCGACGATCGCACTCACCTGATAGATATGCAAGCAACCCCGCTGATGTTGGAGGTGCAAGTAATCGTTAATCCAAACGACCACTTCTAGGGGGGGATGATTGATAGTTTTCAACTTTTTGTATTGTGCTGGGGACAGTAACCCTTCGAGTTCGTAATTCACCGATTCGCTGCGTAAATGGAACTTGGTGGAAATGGCAAACGCAACGACCAAACGCAAGATGGCTTGCTTTTCGACTCGATCTTGGGGGTCTCGCTCTTCCACAAAAACCCAGATTTGTCGGGCGATATTACGAGAAGTATTGATGATACCGCCCCATGTTTTACGACCTTCCCAAAAGCGATCGTAAGCGGTGTTCGTCCGGAAAACCAGTAATAAACCCAATACCAGAGTCGGGACGATATTCCCGATTCCGGGCTTAGAAATCGGCACACCTAACATATACAAAAAAGATACGAGAGTGCCAAACGCACTGCACAACAGAACTCGAGGCCAAATTGCAGGAATCACCGATCCTTTAATTTGTAACAGTCCTCTGAGCCATTGACGATTTCCTCTGGGTACCTGCATCTTAATTTTCTGACGGAATTTGAGTTGGATTTGGACGCAATTCGATCGACGATTTCGCTTTAAAAAGCATTAAGTCGTAGGATTCTCATGGTGTTTTGAATGTCACTTCAAGATATGGCGCTTCGCGTTAGTTTATTTACACGATTGAAGAAATAGGTTTTGTCTATTCCCCGTTCCCCATGACTGAAAATGTGTCATGAAAAAGCCGCGAACTGCGATCGAACCATTTTCGACGATAATAGAGAACTCCGGAATGGAGAACTGGGAATGGGGAATAGAGTTCGCATTCATCGCACACCAGATTCTTGCCGGGTTCTGCCCTCGATTTGGATACACCGAGCCCGATGTCCAATGCGAATTGTGCATTGGGTGAAACTCAACTGATATTATTTTTAAGAATTTTTCGATTCGATCGCCATCGCACCCGAGGGCCGAGTTTACCAAGAATTTTCTGACTCGTAAACCCAGACCGACCCCCTTTCGGTCTCTCAAAGAGCGATCGTCTAGGATAAATCTGACCAGAAATTGCCCATCGATCTCGGATAAATAGAGGCAGCGTTGCGGTTTTTCTCGAGTCTTTTCACCTTCCCCCAGACCCTTTCTTTACCCTCAAGGCAAAGCAACGATCCAATTCGATCGAATCCTCAGCTTCGTCTGGCTGCAGCCTCTTCACTCGATTCGATTTCCCGGCGAATGTCAGCGAGGGTCGAACCCCGTGCGAGTTTTTGCGTCCAAGTTTCGAGACCGCTACTGTCGACATCCCGTCCGAGAACTTCCTGATAAATGCCATTGATATTGGCCTCGGCTTCGGGACTGTTAGCGATTTCCTGACGCACCCGAGATAGAGGCATCCCGTCTGCCAACTCGTCAGACCAATGGAGGAGAGCTTCCACATCGGCTTCGCGTCCGAGAACATCTCGGTAAATCCGATCGACATCGCCGTAATAATCAGAGGGTTGGCGCGGTTTTTCTTCATCGAGGTAGTTGCGCCAGTCAAATTCTCGATCGATTTCATCGTAGTAGCGCAACCAGTCCGTATCGAAGCACAACGTATATTCCTCGCTTTCATAACACCGTTCCCGAGCAAACCCAGGTACGGTCCAGCCGAAGGCGATTAGAAGGGTGGAAATAGCCAATTTCGAAAATTTCATTGGCAATCAGACGAACAGAGTGTGGAGTGAATGGAGAGGCAATCGTCGCGATTCGATGTCGATCTAAACCCTGAGAAAAGTATGGGAGGCTCGCTCGAAGTGGGCTAGATGTTTCACTACTACTAGTTTACAGATTGCTGGAAAAAGCGAGCGACTCAATTTTTCAGAGATTTCTGAGTCTTTGGTTAGCTCTTGTCGATCTCGCCCCAGTGGATCTCGTTAAAAACCCCCCTTTATAATCACTAGTGCATACATTAGCGAAAACATTGAGATTTTAAGATTGAATTCAGGTGAAAACACCGATGGTTGCGAGCGCACCACCTGATTTAACATTGACACATTACATAGATTTCTGAGAAACACGCCATGTCATTTCAAGATTCAGTTCCCTCCAAAGCTCATATGGATAGCATTATCCTAGAACTCTATGCTAGAACCATTTCCACGGGTTGTATTACACCAGCAGATTGGTTTTTGTTGACAAAAGCGATGTTTTCAGACAATTTGACGATCGAACAAGGTGACATGATTCGCCGGATTCTCTACGCGATTCGGCGACGGTTTATTAAACGAGTTCCTCTTCATACTGTTACTAACTATCGTTATTATGTGGCTTAATGGATGGGTTAATGGATAATGAATGCCACGTGTAACTTAAGTATCCAAAACCTTGCAACGAGGTAAAAGGGGAAGGGGAAAGGAGGAAGAGCGTCTGCGAAGCCGCCACATAGCTGAGGACGAAGTTGCATATGGCGTAATTCATAATTGACAATGGTGAGTTGTGACGCTCTTCCCCATTTTGCCAACTCACCCATACGTATATCGTTATGCGTTCGAGCAACGCGATTCCCCCTCGCCCTTCCGTTTTTAACGAGCGATCGCTCTGGTTCGTTATGTTTTGGGTTACGCTCATCTGGAGCGCCAGACAAACGGGAATCGGGGAAGGAGAATGGCTGAATTTGGGGGGATTGCCCCAGGTTCGAGAATGTTTGAGTGCCGCGTTGCATCCCAACCTCAGCCGCGATTTCCTTCGCCTTACCGCTGAGGCAACCTTCAAAACCCTCGCCTATGCCGTCTGCGGCACGACCTTTAGTTTAGGACTGGGCTGTGTCGGAGGAATTGTTTCCTCGGAAATTTGGTGGCGATCGCATCAGACTCGCGCTTCAACGGAAAACCCAAAGATTTGGCTAGCTATTCGCGCTATTCTCAGCATTCCCCGTGCCATCCACGAAATGGTGTGGGGACTATTTTTCGTCAATATTTTCGGACTCGATCCCATTGTCGGGATTCTTGCCATTGCCCTTCCCTTTGGGGCGATTACGGCGAAAGTGTTTGGAGATATTTTAGATGAAACCCCGCGCGAACCCCTCTATGCCCTTCTCAACGCCGGAGTGCCCCCCGCTAAAGCCTTTCTCTACACTCTAATTCCCCAGGCATTTCCCGGTTTGCTATCCTATGCCTTCTACCGCTTTGAATGTTCGATTCGATCGGCTGCCGTACTGGGAATTATTGGCGCGGGAGGGTTGGGTTACCAGCTCAATTTGAGCCTCAAATCCCTGCGCTACGAAGAGATGTGGACGCTGTTGGGGGCGCTGGTGTTGCTGTCGGGGATCGTGGATTTTTGGAGTGCGTCGGTGCGTCGCGGTATTGGCGCACCGAGTCGGTTGGATTTGAATGCGGGGAAGCCCAAAGGGCGATCGAATCCTGCCTCGAATTCCGTTCGTTCTTTGTGGAGCGTTTTGCTACTGGTTCCGGTTTCGTTTTGGGCAGTTGGGGCAGATTTTGGCAAGCTTTGGCAGCCGAGAACTTACGTGCTGTTGGGGGAGATTCTCCAAGGGGCTTTTCCCCCAGATTGGGCTGAATTTACCGCTTTGGTTCCCCTGTGCGCCCAGACGCTGGCAATGTCGGTGTTGGCGATGGTGGGGGCGGGATTGGGGGCTATATTACTGTCGTTTCCCGCTGCGATCGCACCGGAAGCGGGAGGCAGAAAATCGGCAATTCTTCTGCGGTTTCTTTTCCTCGCCACCCGCGCTGTCCCCCCACCAATTTGGGCGTTAATTTTACTTTACGTGCTGCTGCCGGGAATTTTGCCCGGTGCGATCGCCTTGGGGTTGTATAATTTCGGCATCCTGGGACGATTAATGGCAGAAGCGATCGAACATCTCGATCGACGACCGGCACAGGCGATCTCCGCCATGGGAGCAACGGACGCGCAAGTGTTTCTCTACGCCATTCTCCCAGCTACCCTTCCCGGCTTCCTCGCCTACATCCTCTATCGCTGGGAAGTCTGCATCCGCGCTACTGTCATTGTCGGGTTAGTCGGAGCGGGAGGATTGGGGCGCACCCTGGCAGAACAACTGAGCAGTTTCGATTATCCGGGAGTCGTGACGACGTTGCTGGGGTTTGCGGCATTGACGTTTGGAGTCGATTGGGTGAGCGGGAGGGTCAGGCGATCGTTACGATGAGAGTTCGGAATTCGAAATTGGGAGTTTGGATATTTTTAAATGTAATTTTTAATGATATTTACGAAGTTTCAGACAAAATATATAGAATGGGAACTCGATATTGAAGATGAATTAGATGCTGACGATGCGTTAGGAAAAATCGTTTTTCTTGGAAATGAAGGAAAGATAGAAGATGATTGTACGTATCTCGATTCTTTCTTTGAGGCTCTTGCTCTAGGATTTCCACAGATTGAAGTGGGGAAAACAATTGTCATCGATCCAATCGTAGAACCGAACGATATTATATTTGAATGCATGTCCGATCGGCTGAAAATCAGTTATGGCTCTCAAATTGCTATTGTTTTCAACTTAGTCGAGTTTTTAAATGATTGTCGAGAGGCAATAGAGAGATTTGTGGAGACGATCGACACTTTGACGCACCAAGCCAAACAGGAGAAGCGAAGACTTTTTTACCTACGTGAATATCTCGATCGAACATAGATTATATTTATAGCAGTTCGCGCACTTTATCGTTAAAAATTTTCAGTAACGGGAAAAGGGGAAAGACCTGTTTCATCGATCGCATCAATAAACTTCGGACGTTGCGCTATATGTATTGAAGGAGTAAGTAGGTGGGCGTTAAAATCTTTATCTATGTAACTAAATGTAAATAGCCCCAACTCCTCTCTCCAAGAGAAATAGGAGTTATTTTACAAATTGCAACATAACATAGCTTTTCAGTGCTTACCTACTTAACCGGTTGGTTCGAGGATTTATCCCGAAGAAGGCAAAGTACCCCGTCTCCACCTCTCCCCATCTCCCCCTCTCCCCATCCCATGTCCTCCATCCATCTGTTCGGTATTCGCCATCACGGCCCCGGTTGCGCCCGCAGTCTCCTTCAGGCATTGGAAACCTTGCAACCCGATCGCATTTTAATTGAAGGGCCCCCCGATGCCGATCGGATTTTGCCCCTGGCAGTACATCGGGATTTGCAGCCTCCGGTGGCGCTATTAGTGTATCGGCGCGATCGCCCCCAAGCTTCCGTATACTACCCCTTTGCGGAGTTCTCCCCAGAATGGCAGGCGATGCGCTACGGCTTGCAACACGATATTCCGGTGCAGTTTATGGATTTGCCCCAAACCCATCGGCTGGGGGTGGAATGGCCGCAGAGTCCTCTGGAGGGGATGGAACTCGACCCCTTGGGAGAACTGGCGGCGGCGGCGGGATACGAAGATGGAGAACGGTGGTGGGATGCGATGGTGGAACAACGCCGGGATAGCACCGATTTGTTTGCCGGGATTTTGGAAGCGATGACGGCATTGCGGGAGGAGTTGGTTGTCGAGGGGGGGCAAGATTCGCTTTCCCCGAAAGAGGCAGCGCGGGAAGCCTATATGCGGCAGAGGTTGCGGCAGGCGGCGCGGGAAGGCGAACGAATTGCCGTAGTGTGCGGTGCGTGGCACGTTCCGGCGTTAGTGCAGATGCCCCCAGCGGAAGACGATGCAGCGCTATTGGCTGATTTACCCACCCATCCAACCCAAGCCACCTGGGTTCCCTGGAGTTACGGACGACTGGCAGCGCGGCGCGGTTACAGCGCAGGAATCGAGTCACCGGGATGGTACCACCATTTGTGGGAAGCTTCGGGGGCTAAATCTTCTCACAATTCTCCCGTTTCCGATACTTCCCAAATTGCGATCGGGTGGCTGACGCGGGTGGCACGACTGCTGCGACAAGAAGATTTTGAAGCATCGTCGGCACAAACCATCGAAGCGGTAAGGTTAGCAGAGGCATTGGCTACGTTGCGCGATCGCCCCATGCCGGGATTGGCGGAACTTAACGAAGCCACTCAATCTGTGTTTTGTGGTGGTAGTGACGTGCCGATGCAACCGATCCGCGATCGCCTGATTATTAGCGATCGCCTCGGAAGCGTACCGTCGGAGATTCCCCAAGCACCGCTGATGGCGGATTTGCACCAACAGCAGAAGCAACTGCGCCTGAAACCGGAACCGACGCAGCGCCGCAAAACCTTCGATTTGCGCAAACCCACGGATCTCAAACGCAGTCATTTGTTACATCGATTGAATTTCCTGGAGGTTCCCTGGGGGAAATGCCAGCAAGCGCAGGGGTTGGGGACGTTTAAAGAGGGGTGGCAGTTGGAATGGAAGCCGGAATTTGCTACCAGGTTACTCGAAGCTTCCGGTTGGGGCAGTACGATCGCCGAGGCGGCAACCGATCGCGCGGCACAGCTGACGGCAAGGGCAACGGAACTAGCGGAACTGACGAAGTTACTCGATCGCCTCCTGCTGGCAAACCTCCCGGAGGCGATCGCCCAATTAACCGATAAATTGCAAGCAGAAGCCGCCCTCACCCGCGACGTATTGCATTTGATGGATGCCCTGCCGCCGTTGGTGCGAGTGCTGCGTTACGGCAACGTTCGGGAGTACGATCGCGATGCGGTGGGGGCGATCGTCGATGGATTGGTGGCGCGGATTTGTATCGGTTTGCCTGCCGCCTGCGCCCCCCTCAGCGATAAGGCGGCTGCGGGGGTTTATCCTCGATTGCGGCAGTTTGACGAGGCGATCGCATCTTTACCGAAATCTGGGAGAACTGACGATCGCCTCAAATCCTGGATGGCGGTGCTGATGAAGTTCGTCGGGGGGGAAGGGTTGCTGGCGGGATGCAGTTGTCGCCTGTTGCTCGATCGTCGCGTATTCGATGCCGACGAGGCAGTGCGGCGCATGGGACTTGCCCTCTCTCCTGCGAGCGATCCGGCGCGAGGTGCCGCTTGGATCGAGGGTTTTTTGGGGGATAGCGGTCTGTTTTTGATACATGACGATCGCCTGTTTGGTGTTATCGATCGTTGGGTGCGATCGCTCGATGACGATCGGTTTTTGGCGGTGGTTCCCCTGCTGCGGCGACAGTTTGCCACGTTTTCCCCCGCAGAACGCCGTCAAATTTGGCAGCGCGTTTGTCGGGGTTCGGTGATGCCGGAGATTGAGGTGGGGTTCGAGGGCGATCGGGCGGATGCGGTGTTGCCGTTGGTGGGGCAGTTGTTGGGGTTATCGGTCGGTGGAGATGGTAAGAAACTCCATTGAATTATCGACGAACCAGAACACCTGAGCGATCGCCCGAACCTGGAGAGTCTAGAAAAATTGCCCCTTGCTGGATGAGGTCGGCTCTCATTTCGTCAGAAATCCCGGTATTCGTTAAAAACTATTCCCTGTGAGCACCCCATTCCCCAGGGTTTTAGATCGTTCGCATTGGACATGAAGAGTCGTTGACAAGAGATAATCGACAATGAACAATTTTCAAGATAAGTAAGGACAAAATCAGGTGGTAAACTGGCAAGAAATTCCGGGTGGGGTCACAGCCCCTAGAGGCTTTAAAGCAGCGGGCATTACAGCGGGGTTGAAGCCCTCGGGTGCCAAAGACTTAGCATTAATCGTATCGGATAGTGAGGCGATCGCTGCTGGGGTATTTACCACCAGCCAAGTGCGGGCCGCCTGCGTGGACTACTGCCGAGAACGCTTGCAAGCCAAACCCCGCACCCGCGCCATTCTCTGTAATGCGGGTCAGGCCAATGCCGCTACCGGTTCCCAGGGTTGGGAAGATGCGATCGAATGCGCCGAGTTAACGGGCCAGGCGTTGGGCGTTTCCCCGGATTTAGTCTTGCTCGCCTCCACGGGAGTGATCGGACAGCGCATTAAGATGGATGCCATGCGCGGGGGAATTCCCAAAGTGGTGACGGCTGCATTGAACGATGGGGAAAATGGAGGAGACGACGCAGCAAACGCCATCGTCACGACCGATTTGGTCAGTAAATCCATTGCCATTGAAGCCCCGTTCGGCGATCGCACCATCCGCATAGGCGGCATTTCCAAGGGATCGGGGATGATTCACCCGAATATGGCGACGATGCTGGCTTTCGTGACCTGTGATGCGGCTGTTTCTTCCCAACTCTGGCAGGAAATGCTGACGCGGGCAACTCAGCGCAGTTTCAACCAAATTACCGTCGATGGCGATACTAGCACCAACGATACCCTAATTGCTCTCGCTAACGGTCAGTCTCGCACTACCGCCATTACGAAGATGGGACCCGATGCGAAGAGGCTAGAGGCGATGTTGACCTATGTGTGTCAGTATCTGGCAAAAGCGATCGCCCGGGATGGCGAAGGGGCGACTTGTCTGATTGAAGTAGAAGTGTCTGGCGCACCGGATGATGCGGCAGCCCGGCAGGTGGCAATTACCATTGCCGGATCTTCTCTAGTGAAATCGGCCGTTTTCGGTCGCGATCCCAACTGGGGACGGATTGCCGGGGCAGCCGGTCGGGCGGGAGTCAGTTTCGACCAAAACGAATTGCAGGTCAAATTAGGGGATTTCCTATTGCTGGAGAAAGGGCAACCCCAAGACTTCGATCGGGCCGCCGCCAGCGAATACCTCAAAGCCAAAGCTGCTGGGGAATACCTCAAAGACGATACGGTCTCGATCTCGGTGAAGATTGGTAGCGGCACTGGTACGGGAACTGCCTGGGGATGCGATTTGAGTTACGATTACGTGAAAATTAACGCCGAATATACCACTTGATTTGTGCGATGGAGTAGTCTCCCCATCACCCGGAGAGGGCGTTAGCGCTAGCCATGCGTGAGGGCTATAGCATTTGGATATATAAGGTGTCGTTCTAGCAATGAGATGTCGCCCAAATGCGCGCGCCCCTACAACACGCGCAACACGCTGGGAATATCGCTCACGGCATCCAGATTGCGAATTTCTGCGAGGGCTTCATTAAAGTTGCCTTCTCGGACGTGGTGGGTGACGAGGACAATTTCCGCCAGTTCCCCGCGCATCCCGATTTGCACCACCGATTCCAGGCTGACGCCGTGGTAGCCAAAACTCATCCCCAAATGCCCGATGACACTGGGGCGATCGTGGGTGAGAACCCGGGCGTAAAATCGACTCACGGAATCTTCCATTGGGGCGATCGCGCAGTAGTGCTGGTGAGAACAACTCAGCAGGGGATGGGGGATGGGTTCGGTTTCGGTTTTGAGGATAGCGGCAATGTTGAGGATATCGGAAACCACAGCACTGGCGGTTGCCCCAGCCCCCGCACCGGGCCCGAAGAACATCACCTGTCCTAGGGGTTCCCCTTCCACCAAAATGGCGTTGTAGACGTCGTTGACGTTGGCGAGGGGATGGGTTTTGGGAATCAGGGTGGGGTGGACTTTCACTTCCAGTTGCTGGGGTGTATCGCCCTCTGCGGGGGTATCTTCTTGGGCGATCGCCAGCAGTTTGATGGTAAAGTCGAGTTTCTCCGCGTAGGCGATATCGGCAGAACTGATGCGACGAATCCCTTCACAGTAAATGTCGTCGAGTTTGATACGTCCGCCAAAGGCAAGCGAGGCAAGAATGGCGATTTTATCGGCGGCATCCAATCCATCGACATCGGCGGTGGGATCGGCTTCGGCGTAACCCAGGCGTTGGGCATCGGCGAGCACGTCGGCAAAGTCCGCCCCTTCGGCTTCCATCCGGGTGAGGATGTAGTTGGTGGTGCCGTTAATGATGCCGGTGACTCGTTTGATACGGTTGACACCGAGGGCTTGCTTGAGAGGGCTGATGACGGGAATACCTCCCCCCACCGCCGCTTCGAGCATTACGTACACGCCTTTTTCGTTGGCGGCACAGAAGATTTCGTCTCCGTAGCGAGAAATCACAGCCTTGTTAGCAGTCACGACGTGCTTTCCAGATTCGATCGCCTTGAGGATTAGCGATCGAGCCGGTTCGAGTCCACCAATCAGTTCGACGATGATATCAATTTCGGGATCGGTGACGATCGCATCGAGATCGGTGCCGACCACTTCGGGGGGAAGTTCCACCGAACGGGGCTTATCGGGCGATCGCACCCCCACTCGCGTGATGGCTAATTCTTGGAGTAGGGGATGCCGCCCCGCAGCGTCTAGCAAAATTTGGGCAGTTCCCGTACCCACTGTGCCTAATCCCAGTAAACCGATCTTGAAACCCACAATAAGTAAACCTGCACCAACATAACGCGACTTCTTTTATATTCTAAAGGTTTCTTGACACTTGCGTTGAGTATTTATCTCTTTGTCTCAAAAAAATAGTGACCTAAAAAGTCAATTAATTTGGCTCTATATCGAAAATAATTCAATTTAAAGATTAAATCATTTCACGATATCTTTTGTATAAAATATTTCAGGGCTTTCCCATAGCGTTCCCCTGCGACTTCTCTTAAATCTTGGTGTCCGGCATCCAAAATCCACAGGCTTTGTTTGGGAGGTTTTGCCGCCTCAAAAAGTTGCTTGCCGTGCCAGAATGGAATCACTTCATCTGCCGTTCCGTGCATCACCAGAACCGGACAATCGACGCGCTTAATTTTTTCAAGATTGGCAAATTTATCGAACGGAAAAAGGGGAATGCGAGTTACCACCCGAAACGCCGTCACAAAAGAACTTTCCACCACTAACCCGGCCACCGCTTGGCGAGAGGCTAAATCGATCGCCGAACCGCCACCCACCGAACGACCGTAAACGATAATGCGATCGGGGGGAATCTCTAAAGTTTGAGTAAGATAGGCATAGGCCGCGTCAATATCTTCGTAGGCATTACGTTCTGAGGGTTGACCGTCGCTGGTTCCGTATCCTCGGTAATCGTAGGCAAACACCCCAAAGCCTAATTCGTTCAGATGAAGTAAAACTGGTAATATTTGCCCTAAATCTTCGTTATTTCCGTGAGCGTAAAGTATCGTATAGGTTGCAGAAGAATTAGGAAAGTACGTCGCTGAAATGCTTTCTCTATCTCGAGTCTCTAGTCTAATAATATTAGCGCTGTCTTGGTAAGTTGGTGTCGGGGGTAAAAAAATTAGGCGATCGGCCCCGAAAAACAGATAAACGCTAACGGAGGCATAAATAAATAAAATCGATCGAATGAGTCTTTGCCAAGAAAACTCCCCAATCAAGAGTTGCTTCCACTTTATTTTTGCCATGACTCTATCGTTTTTTAGTGACTGAGAAAAACTAGGATTTATCTTGATATCGTTACGATTTTCGCACCCTTTTAATCTTTTTCAGTCATTCAATCCGCTTAGAGCGAACCTCAAGAGCACTCAATCCTAAAAACAGAGCGGTCACCGTTCCGGAAACGCAAATCTCTCCGGATTTTATCTTGCTCTCTACCTCAGCAATCGGGACTAAAACCACTTCAATCTCTTCCGTGCGATCGAGCTGCTGTTTCTCCATCAACACCACATTCCGAGCCAGAAATAAATGAAGTTGATTGGTATCTTTCACGGGATTATCGTAAAACGTCGCCAGTTTTGTTAATCGATCGGCCACGTAACCCGTTTCTTCCGTCAGTTCCCGCGCCGCCGCAACTTCAGCATCTTCACGTGCCCGATCGAATCCCCCCGCCGGCAGTTCGAGTAATATCTCCCCAACGCCGTGTCGGTACTGACGCACGAACACAATTTCATCATTGCCCGTTACTGCTAAAACTAAGGCAATATCGGGTCGAACGTTCACGAAAAAATCATCGACGATCTCGCCATTGGGCAATTGCACTTCATCTCGTCGAACCTGGCACCAACGATGGGTTAAAACGGGTTGAGATTGTAAGAGTTGCCATTTTTTCATAAACCGAAATCGAGTCGCGTACTCTTTTGTTTTACTCTACGCGGATTCTCCCTAGTGCAGCGTGGCAGAAATAACTGACCAGCTCTCAACCACTGAAAGCGATGAAGCATAAGCATTTTTAATTTTGCGTGCATCGCGAGCGGTATCGGTTTGGGTCCCGTTCCACTTTTCAATACGCATTTTTAATGACCCGTAGCGGCATTAGCTTCCGATTCTCTCCGTTTAAAATGAGATCGACGGGTGGTGCGGGAACGTTCAAGATGAGGTCACGCGATGGAAGAGCGAATTCAAGTTATCCAAGGAGATATTACCCAACAACAGGTCGAGGCGATCGTCAACGCGGCGAACACTTCTCTCCTGGGAGGAGGTGGCGTTGATGGGGCCATTCACCGCGCAGCAGGGCCAAAGTTACTCGCCGAATGCCGTCAGTTGAACGGATGCGCCACGGGCGAAGCCAAAATTACCCAAGGGTATAACCTGTCGGCGAAATGGGTCATTCATACCGTCGGTCCGATTTGGAAAGGCAGTTTTTTGGGGCAAGAGGATTCCCGTCCCGAAGATGAGTTGCTGGCGCGATGTTACCGCAATTGCTTGGAATTTACCCACGAGTACCCGATCGCCACCCTGGCATTTCCAGCCATTAGTACGGGGGTCTATCGTTTTCCCAAACTGCGCGCGGCAAGAATTGCCGTTCGGGAAGTGCGACAGTTTCTGGTGGGAAATGGGGCGATCGAATCGATCGTGTTTGTTTGTTTTTCCGATGGCGATCGCGCGATTTACCAGAAAGTTCTGGAAGATTCCGATGCAGTTTAACCTTCAGCGACACCCCACACCAATACATATCAACAAAAACCTTCCAATCTGCCATCAACCCCTTTGACACCCTAAAATTTCAGAAGTATCGAACCCATCGAGACTCCATTGAGTCTCGGGTAACCCCCGCAAGACTATGGTTTCCGAAAAGTTTCGCCGCCAACTGCGTCAAGAAGCTCAAACTTGGCGAGATCGAGGAATCATCGATCCGCCGACCTATGCCAAACTCGCCGAATGCTATCAGTTTGCGGAAATTGAGAGTGCGGCACGCAACCGTTTTATTGCGATTTTAATGGCATTGGGGGGCATCTTGATGGGTTTGGGGGCGATCGCCTTTGCCACGGCGAATTGGGGAATTTGGCCGCGCGCCTATCGCTCAATTCTGCTGGTGAGTTTATTTGTTGGGGTCAATAGCACGGGATTTTATCTGTGGCGCACCCCCTCTTTACCCAAAGCCTATCGAAGTTTAGGTCAAGGATTGTTAATCCTTGGGGCGATCGTTTTAGGGGCAAATATGATGCTGATGTCCCAAATGTTCTACGAAAGTGGAAGAGTTTGGGAACTATTTCTAATGTGGGGTTTGGGAGTCTTGATGATGGCATTTAGCCTGCGCCTCACGTCTCTAGGAGTTCTGGCAATTCTCCTCATTGAAACGGGATATTGGCTGGGAGTATTTGGAGATAGAAGTTGGGAAACTTTAGCCTGGGTGGAATGGACCCTCGATCGGATGTCTTTGGTGGCGGCAGGTCTTTTTATTCCTCTGGCTTATTGGTGTCGTTCCCGTACGATTTTTGCCTTAGGGGCAGTGGCGATTACCGCCTCGCTAGTCGTGACCGTTTTAAGTTGGCAGGGCTGGTTTTTGGAAGTTGCATTCGTACTTCCACCCGCACTTTTATGGGGATATAGCGATAATATTTGGCGATTTTCTCTTCAAGCTCGCCCATCTAATTCTGTATCGTTACCAGAGCAATTTCAATCCACGAGTCGGAGTTTAGCGGTTTGGTTTTTAGCGCTTTTATTTTATAGCCTTTCGTTTAATCGATGGACTTATATCGATCGACTCGATTTACCCCCCCTACAGTGGCAACAAAACTTGCCGACATTCCTCGATATTGGTATTCTAAGTAGTATAGCAATGCTGGGGTGGATACAGTTTCGATTCCGTCCCAATGGCTGGAAATCTATCCCGATAAAAGCAGTTAATACTGGCTCGATCGCCTGTTTTTTAACGATTGCTGGGTGCGTCACTTATCGGCATCTCAGTGTCGAGCGAATGCCTACAGCGATCGCCCTCGTTTTTAACGTCATGCTGTTTGGTTTGGCGCTCGCTCTGATTTGGGATGGTGTGACTTTAGGAAGTCGCCGAACGTTTTGGGGAGGGCTACTGTTGTTGGTTCTGGGCATCGCGACCCGGATGATCGAATACAACACGGGATTAATCTTAAAATCTCTTGTCTTTGCATTGTGTGGTGTTGGTGTGACGATTGCCGGACTTTGGTTCGAGCGCAACGAGAAAAAACTTAAGCATCGATCGAAAATCGATCTGACTCGCGAGGAAACTTCATGAGTAACGATCTAGCCTCACCTGCGACCGAGAGTTCATCCACGCCTCAACCCAAAAAACGGTTGTCATCTTGGCGCTTGTGGGTTCCGTTGCTACTGCAATCGGTATTAGCAGTCTTGGTTCCCCTGCAAGATGTCTATACTTACGTCACGGGGAAATCCATCGTCCTGCAAACCACTGGGGGCAATTCCGCCAGTCCTATTGGGCGCGATCGTCGAGAACTCAGCTACGAAATTTCCCACCCGGAAACCTTAAGGCAATTACCCGGCAGCGAGCAGTTTTTCGATCGCCATTGGGGACAACGGAATTTTACTTTTTACATTACTCTCGAATCCCCGATCGTCCGCTATGCTAACTCGCCCATTCCCTGGCAACCGGTTGGGATTTCGGCAGTTCGTCCCCACAATTTAGCTCGCAATCAAATTGCCCTGCGAGGCCAAGTCAAAGGACGACGAATCCTATACGGTCTCGAAACCTATTATATGAGCGAGGAACGTCACCAACAGGTCGATCGTGATGCGATTCGGGTTCGGAATTTGGGCGACACTCCGGGAGGTTCTTTCGTGGTTGAAGTTAAAGTCGACGATCGCGGCCATGGAGTTCCGGTGAGTCTGTGGGTCGGCGATCGTCACTACCGCTTTTAAGATCGAGTTCGGTTAAATACAATTCAAATCATTTTTTTCGAGTCGGAACTGGGGTGAGGCACTTGAATAAGCTGATTGACCGTCGGATTGTCGATAGCAACTTTCTCGCCGCCGGGCCAATAAATTTCGAGGCGTTCGACCCGAGGATAGGTGCCTAAGCCAAAATGAGCGACGGGTTCCATCTGGCAGAGGTAGCCGCTACCGGCATCGATGGCGCGGATTTGTCGCCGTCCCCCGGCAATCAGGGTACAAACGGCTCCCCGTGCCGGTGCGCCGTAAACCGTTAAAGGTAGAACTCGCAGCCAATAATTGTTGTTGGGCGCACTGCGATACAAAGACAGGGGTTGGGCCCCCGACTCTCCATGGGAAATGAGGAGTTCGAGTTGACCGTCTCCGTCAAAATCCCCGACTGCTGCCCCCGTCCCAAGACCATCAGGTTCCCAGGCTTCTCCGACATCAAGTCGTCGCCAACTACCATCGCGCAAACCAAACAAACGGTTGGGTTCGCCAATATTATTGAAAAATAGCTCTTCCACTCCGTCGTTATCGAAGTCGGCGGCGATGACGGTGCGAATGCGGGACGGTCGGGCCATCTCTTCGGGGGCGACATTGCGGAAGTGGCCGGTTGCCCCTTGTAAAAATAGCCGATGGTGTCCTTCCCAGTTACCGTAAACTAAATCGAATTTCCCATCCCCATCAGCATCCAGGAACGCCACACCGCGTCCGTGTTCGCGAAGATCGCTCAATCCAGCCTCTCGAGCGGTTTCTTCGTAAGTGCCATCGCCGCGATTGCAAAATAAGAAATTCGGACCGTTCTCGTTGGCTGCGAAGATGTCCATGTGAGGGGTCACTAAAGGTAGGGAGACCAAACCCCGTCCACCAGCGATCGCGGCGAGTCCAGCATCGGGAGCGGCATCGATGAGCTTTTCGGCACCATTGGTCTTGTCGAGTTCGTACAAGCGCATGGGACCGCCGTAGTTGGCGATAAAAAAGCCGTAGCGACCGTTCCCAAACCGATCGACGCAGACGACGGAACGTCCGGCCGTTAGGTTGAGAACCGGGCGATATTCAGCCTGGGAACACAAATCGATCCACCCTCCATCTTGGTAACGAAAGAGGCGATCTCCAAATTGTTTTCGACCGGAGAACGTATCGGTATTAAGGATGTAAATTTCTTCGCCCCCGTCTCCATCAATATCTCCGGCTGCCACGCCAATGGCTTGTCTCCGGGGATCGGCTAAAGTGGGGTCGGCAATATTCACAAAGCCTTCGCCGTTCCATTTTAGTACCAGATTGGCACCACCAAAACCTGCAACGAATAGCTCGAATGCACCATCTCGATCGAGATCGGATACGGCAATGCCGTAGTTCAGTTGAGCGGGATTGTCCAGTAGCAAGTGACTGTAATTTCTAAACATGGCAGTGGGGGTTGCGATCGGACGACAGCTTATACCATTTTAGAGTTGTCGTTCTGCAACTGCTCGACCTAAAGCGTCAGCAGCAGTTGACCTGAAGAGACTCTTTACTCAGTCAATTTACGCTGAATAATTGACGTTCAATGTATATAGAAGCTCAAACCCGAATTTTACCGTTACTTCTTGCGACCCGTTCCCCACTTTCTACCCTTGCTGCTGGTTCGAGATCGTTCGAATGAGACGTCATTGAGTCAATTGATTGGCTGTCGTCGGATTGGCAATTGCGACAAACCTAGAAGTGGATCGCTCGCGTTTTAGGCGATTGAGTTACATCTCCTCCAAGTCATACGAGTCATATCCCTCGGACCCAGGGGAGCGATGATGCTCGAACAATGAGCTCATGTAATTTTTCCCATGCACGTCTTGCCTCTGAGGTGCTCAACACTCTTCCAAACCCGTGTGTGCTGGTCTACTCGCGATCGCGAGGAACAATCTCTCAATCGATTGGATTGACGCCACGATTTAGGGAAGTAAATCTATGAAGAGCGATCGCCGATCTTGAGTTGCTTTTTTGAGTGTTTGAGCTGTTTCCAGAGTGTTTTAATTTCTTGGTAGGCTGTATCGGGAGACAGTTTGCCATTGGTCTCTAAATTACAGATGTAGGTCACTTTCTGAGCAAATTCTTGCAAATTTGCATTAAAGACGACATGTTCGGGTGTAAAGTCTCCGTGATATCGACGGCGGGGATATAAAAACTCCGATCGATCTTCCATATATTTTCTCCTAAAAGTAGGTGCTTTCGAGATTTCAATGGTGGGAAGGCAAATCCTCCGATCTATTTCGATCGACCTATTCTTTTGGTTGTTTTGAATGTCTCCATTCTAACCATTACCTCACCCCGAACATGACATCTGTATCACTTTGATGCCTGAGGATTGGAGTTGCGTTCTGGTTTTTTCTGACGTACCGGTTCCCCTTTCGCTTGTCCTGCTTGACACGCGGCACCTCAAGTTCAATCTTTCACCAACGCCTCTTGTCTCCTAACTTTTCATGAATGAATGCGAGAGCTGCAGCCACCAGCATGGGAACAGCCCGATCGTACACCCGTCAGTTAACGTGCACTTAGGGGTGTGCGGGTTTAGAGTGTACTCATCGTCGGGGTCAACGGCCGCATTCCTCCTACCGGTGTATCTTTGATGAAGCGGGTAAGTAGGTAGGCACTGAAAAGCTGTGTTATGTTGCAATTTGTAAAACAACTCCTATTTCGCCTGGAGAGAGGAGTTGAGGCTATTTACATTTAGTTACATAGGTAAAGATTTTAACGCCCACCTACTTACTTTATGTCTTGGCAAGTCCCTTACATGGGTATACGCTCGCTTTCACGCAAGTCAATTCCTTTGTTCCGATCTCCCCCACCAACTAAATGTACAATTTAAATGGGTTTAAATAGGTGAGAGTCCATCTGCCTCCCGAACCGACCTAAATCCTTCATCACACCGAGCTAGAACGATATCCTGCGTCGATCGGGACCGATCGCTTTCAACATCGGGATAATATGGATGTTGATGCCATCGATAGAACCCACTTGAGAATATTGGGTTGTCAATTGCCCCAAATGAATCTTGTATGGGGAATTTTGAAGTATCCTATGTTAAAGTGCGTCAGATATTTCTGACGGTCGATCGCCATGTAAGACAGGCTTAGCTCGACGGGCCAAAAAGCATCCACAATATATCGCAGAGGGAGAAAAAGATGGTTGTAATACCAGATAGACCGCTTGCAGCCATGTTTTGTCAGATGGGTACCGGAGTGTTTCCACCTGTCGTAGAAACTTTCGATCGGGGTAAGACTATCTTTTTTCCCGGAGATCCGGCCGAGCGAGTTTATTTCTTATTAAAAGGAGCCGTAAAACTCTCCCGTGTTTACGAAGCGGGGGAAGAAATTACCGTGGCGCTGTTGCGAGAAAATAGCGTTTTCGGGGTTTTGTCTTTGATCACCGGTCATCGTTCCGATCGGTTCTACCATGCGGTAGCATTTACTCCCGTAGAGCTGTTATCGGTTCCCATCGAACAGGTCGAAAAAGCCCTCAAAGAAGACCCCGATCTGTCGATGCTGATGTTGCAGGGCTTGTCTTCGCGCATTCTGCAAACAGAAATGATGATCGAAACCTTGGCCCATCGGGATATGGGATCGCGGTTGGTGAGTTTTTTGTTAATTTTGTGTCGAGATTTTGGCGTTCCCAGTGCCGATGGCATTACCATCGATCTTAAGCTTTCCCATCAGGCGATCGCCGAAGCCATTGGTTCGACTCGCGTTACTGTCACCCGATTGCTCGGAGATTTGCGCCAAGAAAAAATGATTTCGATTCACAAAAAGAAGATTACCGTTCACAACCCCGTCGATCTCAGTCAGCAATTTACATAGCACTTGAAATCGTTCGATGTCATCCCCAAGTGGATCGTCCGTTGCATTTTCGAGTTTTAACCCGGTCGGATTGCCAAGATTCGGAAATCCGACCGCGCGGAATGCCCGAGCAATGGCACAATAAGCGTAGTTCTTATGGCAAGTGATATTAATGACCACCGGGTATATCCTGATTGTGGCCGTTTTGGTACTGGGGGGGGCGCTCGCCACTGCAGGGGATCGAATCGGCACGAAAGTGGGCAAAGCGCGGTTGAGTTTGTTCAAGCTGCGACCTCGCAAAACGGCGACTCTGATCACCGTTCTCACGGGCAGTGTAGTCGCCGCCTCGACATTGGGAATTTTACTGGCTGCGGATAAGCAACTGCGAACGGGGATTTTCGAACTAGAGGAACTCCAAGAAGATTTAGTCAAAGCACGCAAGGATCTCGATCGCACTCAAGCTCAGAAAACCCAGGTGCAGCAAGAACTGGCTACCGCCCAAACTGAGGCCAAGCAGCGCTTGGATGCGATTAACGAGTCTCTGGCTGCCGTATCGACCAAACAAGAACAAACCCAGGAGCAACTCGACCTCACTCAAGAGGAATTGGAAGGCGTGGAAACGCAACTGAGTCAAAAAGACGACCAACTCGCCCAAACAGAAGCCCAATTGAGTCAAAAAGACGACCAACTCACGCAAACAGAAGCCCAATTGAGTCAAAAAGACGACCAACTCAGTCAAATCTTGGCTCAGGAGGAAAGACTGCGCTCGGCAATCGATAACTTACAAAGAGAGCGCCAAGCTGAGGAAGAAAGACTGCGCTCGGCGATTGAAAATCTGCAAGGGGAGCGCCAACAGCTCGTGCGACGTAACGAAGAACAAGTCCAGACTCAAAAGCAGCAGCTCGCGGAAATCGCCGAACAAGAAAAGCAATTGAGCGAGCAGGAAAAAATATTGGTCGAGCGCGAAGGCTTGCTCGAAGACTTGGGAGATCGGCAACTCCTGCTCCAAGAACAAGTGAGCGTTTTGGAAAATAACTTTCGCTTGTTGCGAGAGCGTCGCGTGGCGATCGGCCGCGGACAGGTTTTAGCGTCGGGTGTGGTGCGAGTCGCGCGCGCTCATGCCACTCAGAGAAATGTCGATCGGGCGATCGGACAGATTTTGGGGGAAGCCAATCACGTCGCTACTCAGCTCACTCGTCCTGGTACCACTCAGGAAGAACTGATTATTCAGCCACTGCCCTTGGAATTAGAGGCATTGATGGAAGAAATCCAAAGCGGG
Source organism: Zarconia sp. (assembly GCF_057467645.1). Taxonomy (NCBI): domain Bacteria; kingdom Bacillati; phylum Cyanobacteriota; class Cyanophyceae; order Oscillatoriales; genus Zarconia; species Zarconia sp. The sequence continues at coordinate 20,468 of NZ_JBRJXU010000064.1, read as the reverse complement.
GAAGAATATGTGGTGCGGGTTCTTTCTGCAGGAAACTACATCCTGGGGGAAAATGAAGTCGATGTTACGATCTCGATCGCGCGGAATCAGTTGGTGTTTGACGAGGGAGAGGCGATCGCAGAAGTGTCTCTCGATACTGCGACGATGAGCGACGATGAAGTCCTCGAACGCATCGAGGTGTTACTCGAAGCTTCTAAATTGCGAGCCGTCCAGGAAGGTATTCTCGCCGAGCGCATTCAAGTGGCTGACGGTCGTCCTGAAAGTGCGATCGATTTTATTAAAGCCCTTCAAGAACAGCAAACTCCGATCGAGGTTCAGGCGATCGCAACGGAACTGACCTATACAGCCGGTCCTCTCAATCTTAAATTGGTTGCCATTCAAAATGGCGAGGTGATTTTGGAAACCAGTTAGGGAATCCGGGTAGAATACACAAAAGCTACCTTTCTCAATCGAACAGGCAGCTTCTGGAGGATAGAATCTAAGCTCGGTTAAATACTTACGCTGAAAAAGTACTCTCATAATAAATACTGCTATATGAGAGATCTTTCTCTTGACAAGCGATTATACGAACTGAAGAGAGTTTTAAGTCTATTTTGCGTATCGAACTTGCTTACAGAGCAGAACCGACACCCATATAGGAACCGTAAAAGAATAAAAACAAGATGCCAACAGCACCTAATCCGGCGATCGTACCAACAATCCACAGAGGGATTTTGCCACCTTCGGACATATTTAAAAGACCTCCAACAACGGACAAAAGTAATTTAGACTGACTTAACTTGAATTTTTTAAACTCAGTTAGTTAAAGAAGTAGCTGGAAAATAAGATACCCAGCACAAAAATCAGCAGAAGACCCAGGTAAAGCGAAGTACGGTTAAGCTCAACGGGTTGTCTGTTTGGGTTGGGACTACGAGTCGGCATGGCGCTCTCCTAGCGTTGAATAAATTGCATGGCGGCGATCGCGCCCAAGAAGAAGATGGTGGGAACGGCTAAAGTATGTACCGAGAGCCATCTAACGGTAAAAATAGGATAAGAAACGGGTTCGTTGGATGTAGGACCAGTCATTGTTTAAAAACTCCTGTGGTGGTTATTTACCCATAAATTCTTCAATTTGCCCGGTCCCTTCAAAGCGATCGGTGACGATGGGCAATTCCAAGCGATCTTGAGTGTAGTACTCGTCCGGTCGGGGAGTACCAAACACATCATAAGCCAAACCGGTACTGACGAACAGCCAACCGGAAATGAATAGCATGGGAATGGTTAGGGCGTGAATCAGCCAATACCGAATGCTAGTAACAATGTCTGAAAACGGACGTTCTCCGGTCGTACCCGACATAAAAAGTTCTCCTATGGAAACAGTTTGAGATTCTAAAATCTATGCATATGATACAAAAAATGAGGGATCTTAATCAAGCTAAATTTTCGGATATTTTTTGAAACCTTTGAGCTGGAGTGCCTACCACTCGATCGAGAAATTTTTGGGAGATTCTCGCTTCTGGCATCTTTTGAAACCCGAGCTTCCCCGAGCTCAAAAATCTAGCTCGATTTTCCTGCAATTACCCTGGCAAACGCGATCTAGAAACCTTCGCCACCTGGGGCAAACCGCAGACGCTCGCGACCTTCAATTGAGTTGGGGGCAAGATAAAAGCGACGTTCGATGTTCTCTAAACGAGAATTTAGCGGAAAAGATGGGTCAGATTTGAGGACAATCTCAAAGCCATTCGAATAGGAAACCGATCGAGTATTCGGCGCTCTTACCTGTAGAGGCTTTGACCTCACAGAACGGAATCAGTTTGGACCCAAAAAAGGACTCTCTGTTTTGCCCGAATGTTTTTCAATGTCGAGCTTTTCTGAGAATCTTTCAAAATTTGTTACAAAAGATACTGTACCGCGATTGTAGATTTTTTGCCAAAAAAGCGGCGAAACGATCCGATAATGATATTCGGACAATACGCACGCCGATCGTCGCTCGAAACGATAAACCCTTATGCTAGACTTGACTGGAAAAAAAGCCCTGGTCACCGGAATTGCCAACAACCGCTCCATTGCGTGGGGCATTGCTCAGCAGTTGCACAAAGCCGGAGCCACCCTGGGTGTGACCTACTTACCCGACGATCGCGGTCGCGCCCAGAAGAAAGTTACTGATTTGAGTGCCCCCCTCAATCCGGAGTTGGTGTTGCCGTGCAACGTGCAAAATGAAGCACAGCTCCAGTCTACCTTCGATGCGATCGCCGAAAAATGGGGTCAATTCGATATCCTCATCCACTGTTTAGCCTTTGCGGGGAAAGACGAACTCAGTGGCGATTTCAGCCAAACCTCGAAATCGGGTTTTGCCCAAGCTTTAGAAATCAGTGCCTATTCCCTCATCCAAATGAGTGCCGCAGCCAAACCGCTGATGTCGGAAGGGGGAAGTATCCTCACCCTCAGCTACCTCGGTGGCGTGCGAGTCGTCCCCAACTACAACGTGATGGGGATTGCCAAAGCGGCACTCGAAATGAACGTCCGCTATCTGGCTGCGGAATTGGGATCGCAGAACGTGCGCGTCAACGGGATTTCTGCCGGTCCGATCCGAACGTTGGCTTCTTCAGCAGTGGGTGGAATTTTGGATATGATCCATCACGTCGAAGAAACCGCTCCTTTGAAACGAACGGTGACACAGCTTGAAGTGGGTAATGCGGCGACGTTCCTGTGCAGCGATCTCGCCAGTGGGATTACCGGACAGGTGTTGTATGTCGATTCAGGTTACTCGATTATGGGAATGTAGGATCGCAGATGGGGTGATGGGGAGACAAGGAGGACAAGGGAGACAAAGGAGAGGGGTAATGTCGCAACTAACCCATTGTCAATGGTCCATTCATTCCTCCTGAAGCCTCCGAACTCCCATTGCCCCTAAAGCTCCCGTTGCTTAGCAACACCACGACAACTGTATGTATTGCTAGATCCCGAACGGAGGCTAAAAAGAATCGTTCCCAGAGAGACTGAGAACGAGGAATTTAGGGGCGATCTCCCGATCGATAATTTTGAATAGAGGCAACGACTCGTGGAGTCGGGTGGTTATTGGGCTGCCACCTGCTGGTTTAAAATTTCCAAAGCTTTTGCGTACTGCGGATCTTGCAGGGTTCCGATCAGAGTCCGATCGAGCCGCAGTTCTTCCCGTTGTTCCTCCGTTAGCTCGATGGCAACATCGGGGCTAATCCCTTCTTCGTTGATATCCCGACCGCTAGGAGTCAAATACTTGGCAATGGTCACGGCAAGTCCCGAGCCATCTCCCAAGCCCCGCACGGATTGAACTAACCCTTTACCAAAGGTTTGAGTTCCCACGAGGGTGGCGCGACCGTTGTCTTGCAAAGCCCCCGAGAGAATCTCGCTCGCACTGGCAGAACCACCATCCACCAGAACCACGAGGGGTTTGTCGGTGAGAGCGCCGCCGTCAGCTTGCTGGAGGTCGATCGAGCCTTGACGGTTCACGGTCGAGACGATCGAACCTTCATCAAACCACATCCGCGCGATTTCAACACTGGCATAGAGTAGCCCACCGGGGTTGGAACGTAAATCGAGAACGTAGCCGACGACATTTTGATTTTCGAGGTCTTCGATAGCTTCCTGCATTTCCTCAGCGGCATTGGCGCTGAAGTTGGTCAGGCGGATGTAACCGATGCCCCCGTCTTGGTTTTGATAGCTGTAGCGAACGGGGTGCAGTTCGATCCGAGCGCGGGTGATGGGGAATTCGAGGGTTTCGCTCTCGTTACGTAAAATCGTCAGGGTAACGGAGGTTCCCACTCGTCCGCGAATCAAGTTTACCGCTTCGTTAATGGTCATCCCTTCGGTGGTCTGACCGTCGATGGCCGTAATGACATCCTTGGCTTTAATTCCCGCGGCAAAAGCCGGAGTATCTTCGATGGGGGCCACCACCATCAGTTTGTTGGTTTCTTCATCCTGAGCCAGTTGAATTCCCACCCCCGTCAGTTCGCCGGAAGTATCGATTTGCATATTCTCGAACTCTTCCGGGTCCATGAAGCGGGTGTAGGGATCTTCGAGTTGCTCTAACATCTCCCGGATGGCAGTGTAGGCTTCCTCTTGATCCGTGTAGGGACGACCGAGATACTCTTCGCGAGTGGCTCGCCAATCGACGTGGTTGAAGGTGGCATCGACGTAGTTCTTGTCGATAATTTGCCAAACTTCATCCACTAACTCTTTAGGGCTATCTTGAAAAAAGGCTTGACCTTTTAAATGAAGACCCGCACCTACGATAGTCACCGTGCTGAGCATCACCACGGTTGCGCCTACAACTAGCCCACGAGTTGTCATTGCCATCTGCCTACTACGAATATTGGGAGTTTTTTTCATATTAAGTTATGCCCACTTTAACACAAGCAACTATGGAAGGTCGATCGCTTATTTACCTATGCGATCGCCTCTGGGAATTCTCCGGAAATCTTGTTAAAGCCCTTTACGGATCGATCCAACGTCCATCAGCTTTAATCAAATCGATTAACTCCTCCACACCTTGTGATTCGGGCACTTTTTTGATTTCTTCTCGACCCCGGTATAGAGAAATGTAGCCCGGTTGCTTGCCGACATAACCGTAGTCAGCATCGGCCATTTCTCCCGGACCGTTGACGATGCAACCCATCACGGCAATATCTAATCCGGTTAGATGTTTGGTGGCTTCGCGAACCCGATGCAGCACTTCTTCTAAATTGAATAAAGTGCGACCGCACGACGGACAGGCGACGTATTCCACCATGGTTTTACGCAATCCCAGTGCCTGCAAAATACTGTAGCAAACTGGGATTTCTTTTTCAGGGGCTTCAGTGAGAGACACGCGAATCGTATCGCCAATTCCATCGGCTAAAAGCGTGCCAATCCCGGCAGTCGACTTGATTCGACCGTATTCTCCATCTCCAGCTTCGGTCACCCCCAGGTGCAGGGGATAATCCATACCCAATTGGTCCATCCGCTGCACCATCAAACGGTATGCCGCAATCATGACCGGTACTCGAGAGGCTTTCAGGGAAATTACAATGTTACGAAAATCCAAAGATTCGCAAATTTTTATGAACTCCAGCGCCGATTCCACCATCCCTTCGGGGGTATCGCCGTAGGTAAACAACATCCGTTCTGCCAGGGAACCGTGGTTGACCCCGATGCGCATGGCTTTACCTTGTTCTCGCAGGGATACTACCAACGGTTCGAGGGTGGTGCGGATTTTGTCCCCGATATCGTCAAACTCCGCTTGGGTATATTCGTCGCGATCGGCTTTTGGCTTCTCAAACACGTACAGACCTGGATTGATGCGCACCTTATCCACGTGCTTGGCCACTTCGAGGGCAATTTTCATCCCGTTGTGGTGAACGTCAGCCACCAACGGAACATCTTGATAAGTCTCGATCAGTTTCTGCTTGATGTCACCTAGGGTCTTTGCGTGGGATAAACTCGGCACAGTCACGCGCACGATTTCGCAGCCAATTTCGTGCAAGCGGCGAATCGCAGCCACCGATCCTTCCACGTCCATGGTGTCTTCGTTAATCATCGACTGCACCACCACGGGAAACCCACCCCCGATAGTGACGTTGCCCACTTTCACCGGACGAGTTTTGCGGCGGCGAATGGTGGTATCGATGGGGGCAGACAAAGGAGTAGATGCCGTCTGGGGAGCGTTAGGCAGTGTTTGCATAGTTCGAGCTGGGGAGTTGCGACGATCGAATCAGTTGAATGGCAGATAATAGCTATGTATTCAGGTTGCCATAAATGGGGAGAATTTTGAATTCGGAAGCGCGGAATTCGGAAATGGGGTGTGGGGTGTGGGGAAAAACGCAGCGGGAGCGGTGACACGGAGAGAGGAAGACAAGGAAGAGCGTCGCAACTAACCCATTGTCAAATGGCACTGACATAAGCACAAATCGGTGGCTAAAATTCTTGCCGTTCCGTACTCACTCAGTAGCAACTCAGTCTTAATTCAGTGCCATTCACCCATTATCAATTGTCCATTACCCAAAACCTTCACTCCAATCCAAACAATGCCCGAGCATTGCGGGTGGTTCCCTCGGCAAGAGTCTCTAGGGACACCTCTCGCAATTGGGCGACGCGCTCGGCAACGTAGCGGACGTAAGCAGGTTCGTTGCGTTTTCCCCGTTTGGGAACTGGGGCGAGGAAGGGACAATCGGTTTCCACTAACAGGCGATCGTCCGGGACGATTTTCACCGCTTCGTGGACTTGGGTGGCTTTTTTGAAGGTCGCCACGCCGCTAAAACTAATGTAGAATCCCAAATCTAAAAACCATTGGGTTTCTTCTGGGTTACCCGTCCAGCAGTGCATGACGCCCCGCACCGGACCGTGTTGCCGCTCGAACTTTTGCACGATTTCCACCATCGATTCAGCGGCATCCCGACAGTGAATAATGACCGGTAAGTCTAAATCCCGCGCGATTTCGAGCTGGGTTTGCAGAGCTTGGTATTGCTGCTCTTTATTGTCGGCTTTGAAAAAATCCAGCCCCGTCTCACCGATGGCGACCACTCGGCGATCGGAGCGGGCGCGGGTGCGAATTTCCTCCCCCATTGCGGCCGTCCACTTGTGGGCGTCGAGGGGGTGCAACCCAACGGCGAACGAGAGTTCGGGGAAGCGATCGGCTAGTGCTTGAATGCCTTCAAACTCAGACGGTTCGACACACGAATGCACCAATCGCACCACTCCCGCTTCGCGCCAGCGAGAGCGAACCTCGTCGAGTTCTGCTTGGAACGTTTCAAAATTGATGTGAACGTGGGTATCGATCAGTTGCATCGCGCCGTGGTATTTTTTCGGGTCGCCTAACAAATTCGATCGGGGACGATCGAAGGTTTCATCTCCCCGTCTCGATTCTCTTGGATGCCGTTTTATGCCGTTGCTGCTTCGGGAGCGCTTTGGTACTTCTTGAGAGCCCGAGCCAAGCGAGACTTCTTCCGCGCGCCGTTGTTGGCGTGAAGAACTCCGCGCTTTACCGCTTTATCAATTTTGCTGTAGGCGGCTGCCTGATGTTTTTGGACTTCTTCTAGGGCGTCCGAATTGGGGTCGGCACCGTAGGTTTCAACGGCAGCAAAATATTTTTTCATCAGGGTTTTAATCGCCGATTTGTAAGCACGATTGCGGAGTCGATTGCGCTCGGCAATTTGGATGCGTTTTGCCGCAGATTTAATGTTAGCCACTCGATATTCCTCGCTAGTTTACGATGTTAGATTTGGGTGAAATTTTGAGTCTCCAGACAAATTAATATAACATCTTGAAAGGCTCGGATCGCGCTCGGGTTAAAAATTCGCGTTAAGCTATATACAGAATGCGGGAATGGGACGAGCAGCGAGCCTGCACCCCAAGACCCACGACCAAATTACTTAAAACGATAGGCGCAACGGATTTCATGCTGCGAATTCTCACAGAGCGGGCCCAGGCAGAAGCCGAATTGCGGCGAATCTGCGACCGCACCCACGACGATCGCGTGGCGGACAAGGAAGCAACGGTGCGTAAAGTGCTTCAGGCGGTCAAGGATCGAGGCGATCGCGCGCTACTCGAGTATACTCGCGAATTCGACGGTCAAACCCTCAATCTTGAAGAACTCCGAGTCAGCGGCTTGGAACTCGATGCTGCCTACCAGCAGCTTTCGCCGGAGTTACTCGCAGCGATTCAACTGGCCGGCCGTCAAATCGAAGCGTTTCACAAACAGCGCCTCCCAAAAAGTTGGGTTCAATTTGGAGAAGATGAGATCGTTCTGGGGAAACGCTACAACCCGGTGGATTTGGCGGGGATTTACGTTCCTGGAGGACGCGGCGCCTATCCGAGTACGGTGTTGATGAATGCGATTCCCGCTCGCGTTGCCGGCGTGCCTCGAATCGTGATGGTCACCCCTCCCGGACCGGAGAAAGCAGTGAATCCCGCTGTGTTGGTGGCCGCTCAGGAAGCGGGAATTGAAGAAATTTATCGCGTGGGTGGGGCGCAGGCGATCGCGGCGCTGGCCTACGGAACGGAAACGATTCCCTCCGTTGACGTGATTACCGGCCCGGGAAATATCTACGTCACCCTGGCGAAAAAACACGTTTACGGCACTGTGGGAATCGATTCTTTGGCCGGACCTTCAGAAGTGCTGGTGATTGCCGACGGGAAAGCCAATCCGGTGTACGTGGCAGCCGACTTGCTCGCCCAAGCCGAACACGATCCCATGGCCGCCGCAATTTTGCTGACGACGGATTCCGCCCTCGCCCGCCAGGTAGTGGCGGAAGTGGAACGGCAGCTGGAAAATCACCCCCGTCGGTTGCTCACGGAAAAAGCGATCGCCCATTACGGTTTAATTGCGATCGTCGAATCCCTCGACGAAGCCGTCGAACTCTCCAATACCTTCGCCCCCGAACACCTGGAACTGGAAGTGGAAGATCCCTGGGCGCTTCTGGAAAATATTCGCCACGCTGGGGCGATTTTCTTGGGCAGTTCCACCCCTGAAGCGGTGGGAGACTATCTCGCCGGTCCCAACCACACCCTACCCACATCTGGTGCGGCGCGCTACGCTTCGGCGCTGGGAGTGGAAACCTTCATGAAGCATTCGAGTCTGATTCAATACTCTCCGATGGCATTGCAGAAGATGGGCAGTGCCATTCAAACCCTGGCGCAAGCAGAAGGTCTGCACTCCCATGCCGAATCCGTGCGGTTGCGGTTGGAGGAACCCACGCCCGAAGGGGGAGAGGGGGAGGAATGACACGAGCGGTTTAGATTTTTAACTTTCGGGTGGATTTGAGCAGGCAATCGCTAGGGGAGGCAGGGGGAGTAAAACCCTTGAATTTTCGTTTTCGTCACGATCGATAATTGCCCAATTGTAAATAATCATTCCCTGTCAGTAGGCTCTCGGGAGGTGGGAAGAGCGTCGTCACCGACCCCTTCTCAATTATTCGTTCACTCCTGGTTTACCTCCGGTTTCCCGTTCCCCAGTCAAGATTTAAAATCATTCATCTTCGGCATAAATTTTGAAGTTTGAATAGGAGTCAAGGGATTGAAGATCGATCGGCAAGATTATGAAATCCTCGGACTTCAACCTGGCGCGTCTGGGGAGGAGATTAAGCAGGCTTATCGCAAGTTGGTGAAAGTCTGGCATCCCGATCGATTTGTGGGGGAACCCCAACGCCAGCGAGAGGCTGAGGCGAAAATCAAGCAGATTAACGAGGCGTACAATCGGCTGAAATCGAACCCAGTGCCAGCCAAAATCGACGATCGCCCATCAACGGGAACCCAAAAGACATCCGGGTCTGTAAAGTATACAACGGGTCAATCGGCAGTCGAGACCTATTACCATCGCGGCGTGGCAGCATTCGAGCGCGGTGCGTTTCACGAGGCGATCGAGGAAATGACCCAAGCGATTCGTCTGGATGGAAAATATATTGAGGCCTATCGGGTGCGCGGACGGGCCTGTTCCCAGTTGGGGTACGAAAATCGGTTTCGATCGGATATGCGGCGCGCGTTGGAGTTGGAGTTAGAGCGGCGATCGAATCCACCTCAACCCAAACCAGATTCTAGACCCTCTTCTCCAGCATCTTCCACAGGATGGCGGCACCTCGGTCGGCGGCGAGAGCATTCCGAGGCGGTGTCGTCTCTGGCTGTGAGTCCCCAGGGTACGATATTGGCCAGTGGCAGCTTCGATCGCACCATTAAGCTGTGGCATCCCAAAACCCGCAAACCCATCCGTACCCTCAGCGACCATTCCGGACGAGTGCGATGTCTGGCAATCGATGGCAGCGACCGGATACTCGCCAGTGGTAGTGCGGATAAAACGATTAAAATTTGGGACTTGAAAACCGGAAACCTGTTACAAACCCTGGGTGGCTGGTTTTTTGGGCATTCCGATGAAGTCTCAGCGCTGGCATTCGATCGAACCGGTCGCATCTTAGTCAGCGGCAGCACTGACAAAACCCTGAAAATTTGGGATTTGAGAACGGGTCGGGAAATCGATACGATTACTGGGAATGCCGCCCAAATTTTATCGCTGGCGATCGATCCAGCGGGAAAAACCATTATCAGTAGCGGGTTGGAAAAAAATATCCGAGTTCGCCAACTCAAAACGGGAAAGTTAGTGCGATCGATTTCGGGGAATGCGGGTTACGTGTTTAGCGTTGCCATTCATCCTGCGGGTCAAATTTTAGCCAGTGGCAGTTTATCGAAAATCAAGCTGATGCGCCTCGATCGAAAAGAAGAACTCCATACCCTTAGCGGGCATTCTAACTCCGTATATGCTCTCGATTTTAGTTCCGATGGGAAGATGTTAGTCAGCGGCAGTTTCGATCGCACCGTTCGGCTGTGGGAGGTGGAAACGGGTAGAGAAATCGATCGGCTTTCGGAGAGTAAAACGCCGATTTACGCGATCGCATTTTTGCCGGATGGTCAGACGATCGTCAGTGGCTCGGAGGATGGTACGCTGAACTTTTGGCAGCGCAACCATAGTAATCGCCATAGTCAGTGAGATGCTCGTGAAGCTGAGCCGGGGGAGAAAGCGAGCGCAGGGGAGGCAGGGGGGAGGCAGGGGGAAGACTGCGACCAGATGACATAATTATCTGGTGTTCTCCTAACGGTCATGGCAGCTGCTAGAAGTCTAAAATCTAAAATCTAGAACGCTTGTGAATACTCCAGGTCATGCCGTACTCAACTTGGCATTGCTAAGCGATTTATCTCCTCACACCAAACTCGCCATTTTTACCGGGGCTGTTTTACCCGACTTACCGATTTTCGGTTTCTACGTTTGGGCAAAATTTATCGATCGTCTCCCCGAGAAAAAAATTTGGACAGAAGCATACTGGCAGCCCAAAATTCAAACTTGGGTCGCAATATTTCACTCTATTCCCCTGGCTACTATCGGATGGTCGATCTCCTATTTCTTAAGTTGGGAAATTCCTCAAATTCTATTTCTCAGTTTATTGTTACATTCCCTAGAAGATTTACCGGTGCATCACGACGACGCACATCGCCATTTTTTTCCGTTTAGCAACTATCGTTTTATCAGTCCATTTTCCTATTGGGACCCAAAGCATTACGGTCGGATTGTGGCGGCAATCGAACTCGGTCTCGTTTTAATGGCAACGGTTTGGATCGGTCCCAAAATCACCTCTTTTTGGGGGTGGGTCTTACTGGGTTTAGCCAATCTCTATTATTGGCTGGGATATTATCGTTTTTATCTGCGTAAGTACCACAAGCATCCTTGTGAAGTAAAGGATTGAGTCGGGAAGTCAGTTGAAAAATAGTTTAAACAAGAGATTGCTGAAGACTCGCTTCGCAAAAATAAGATAATTAAAAATTTTGTCGAGGGTATCTTCCAATACTAAACCCAAATACAATTTGGGTCGTACATTCCGAATTTATAAATATTTGTAAAATAGGCATTCTAGTTTGTAAACTTTAAAATAGGTTTATAAATTTTGACAAAAATATAGTATTAAGGTTTCTAAAATTTTGTAATTTGGAGTACAGCAAAAATATAAACTTTAGCAGCTAAGTTGAGAACCTTGTATTTCAAGTGATAAAAATCCTCGATCGAGCTGCTAATTCAGGAGTTCAATTATAATGGCGCAGCCCACTTTCAATTCTCCGTTCCCCTCTCCCATTTCTTCCGAAACTCACTTGCTCGAACAAAAAACCTTAGAATCCGGATCTTGGGTTCGCTTGCTTGAAAAGCCGAATCACTTTAGTTTTGAAGAAGCACTGCTACTTTGTGAAATATCCGATCGCGAATGGTTGACGTGGATTCCCAACTACGGACAACAGACTCTCAACTTACGACAATTTGTAGCGAGTGGTGAAAATTCACTGGATTAAAGTGGTGCTTTTCTCTCGTAAAGCTTTAATTAGCTTTCTGGGAAATTGTCCGATTGAGAAATAAAAGCAAAAGAAAGTTTGTGCGAGAAAATTCTTGGGTTTATCCCTAAAATTTTTCTCGCATTAGTCATAAAAATAGATTAAAAAAAATATTTTTATGATGTTCTCATCATTTTAGCTTGAACTTGACGAGTGCTCGCTTATTGCATTTATCACCCATCAGAAAAAAGCTTTCATCGTTTTTTTGCGACCAATATCTTGACTCCTTTTAACGTATTTGGGCAAATTTTCAACAAGCTCTAGAGCCGGAAAAATTTCACTCCGTTCGACTGGAGCATATTTGCCATCGGGTTCGAGTCATTAAAGCATTTCTCGATTTTTAAAGGTTGTCGACCCCAACTCAAAAATTTAATGTCTTGCTCTTCGAGAATCGCTGTAATAAATGCCCCCACGACCACTTTTCCACTTTCATGTTCTGGTAATGGAGTAATAATTTCCAAGAGTCTGTTATCGTAGACACTTCGTGCAGTACGTCGTTCTCCCAAATCCTCTAAAATTGCTTCAAATTCATCCCAGCTTACTTCTTCCAACAGCAAGCGCTATCCGGGCGGTACAGTTAAGCGTCTGGGTTCGACAAGCTTTCTCGATCTCATGACCTCAGTCTCAAACATCCAATCTTCTATGATGCTAATGCGATCGCCTCAGGAATGCTAAAGCGTCTTCCTTCCTCCGTCGAGCGAAAAACTGGTAGCGTAGATAATTGTCAATAAACTCCAGTTGCGTCAAGCCAAAGACTTACCAGCTTAACCGAGGGTGAGCTTCGGAGGCGAAGGATGCTTCGGGGGGCAACGGATGCAGGATACTGGTGACGCTCGGATTGTCCTAATCCAGATAAATACAGCGATACACATAATATTTAGGAGGGGAGATCGGTCGTGCTAGATCTCAAACAAATTCGCAAAAATCCAGAAGCAGTGCAAGCGCGCCTCAACCTACGCGGTGCGGGTTACGACGTGAGCGAGATCGTCAGTTTCGAGCAACAACAACGGGAACTCGAAACCCGACGCACCCAACTCCAGGCGCGCAGTAACGAAATCGGCAAACTCATCGGTCAAAAAATCAAATCCGGCAGCAATCCCAAAGGGGAAGAAATTGCCGCGCTCAAAGAAGAGGGAAACCAAGTCAAAGCGCAACTGGGAGAGCTCGAACCCCAAGAGAAAGAACTCAAAGGACGGATCGAGGCGCTGCTGCTGGCACTTCCCAATCTCCCCAGCGAGTCTACCCCCGTTGGGAAAAATGAAACGGAAAACGTGGAAGTGAGGCGGTGGGGCGATGAGTATTTGCCGCAAAATGCCGAGATTTGGCCCCATTGGGAGATTGGCGAAAAGCTAGGCATTTTACTGTTCGATCGCGCCGTGAAAGTCGCTCAGAGCCGATTTGTGGGCTTGATGGGCGCTGGGGCAGCCTTGGAACGGGCGCTGATTGCATTTATGCTCGATCGACAAATTGAAGCGGGTTACATGGAAGTGATACCCCCGGTTCTGATTAATAGTGCTTCCCTGCAAGGTACGGGGCAACTGCCGAAATTTGCCGAAGAAAGTTTTAAGTGCGATTCCGACGATTTGTGGCTAGCCCCGACGGCAGAAGTTCCCGTCACCAACCTGTATCGGGATGACATCCTCAGCGACAAAGATTTGCCCATTCGCCACTGTGCCTATACCCCCTGTTTCCGTCGGGAAGCTGGCAGCTACGGCAAGGATACCCGAGGGCTGATTCGGTTGCATCAATTTAATAAAGTCGAACTGGTGAAAATCGTGCGTCCCGAAACCTCTGAGGAGGAGCATCAATCGTTGGTGCAGAATGCAGAAGCGATTTTGCAAGCACTGAAACTGCCCTACCGGGTGCTGGAACTATGTACGGGAGATTTAGGTTTCGGGGCGAATAAATGCTACGACTTGGAGGTGTGGTTGCCCTCATCTGAGAGTTATCGGGAGATTTCGAGTTGCTCTAATTTCGGTGATTTTCAGGCGCGACGAGCTAATATTCGCTTTAAAGAAACCGGCAAAAAAGGCACGCAATTCGCTCATACGCTCAACGGTTCTGGATTGGCGATCGGTCGGACGATGGCGGCGATTTTAGAAAACTACCAACAACCAGATGGAACGGTGAAAATTCCTGAAGTTTTACAGCCCTATTTGGGTCGAGAAGTACTTTAGAGATTCTTGAGAAAAGTTGGCTCTTTGAGGGCGCCCCACGGGATCGAGCATGGTCGAATTCGGTTCTAGCTCGCGCCATTGCGATCGAAACGCGGCGATCTCTCGATTTATCGCATCTACCTGCCTTCGATCGAGCAACTCAACATCGCGATAAGATAAAAGAAAAACGTCATCGACTCGATAATTCATGTCAGTATTGGCCGCGATTGCAGTTATTCTCCTTCTTATCGTCGTTCACGAGTTAGGTCACTTTTTAGCCGCTCGATTCCAAGGAATTCACGTCAATCGTTTTTCGATTGGTTTTGGTCCGATACTGTGGAAATATCAAGGTTCGAACACAGAGTATGCCATCCGCGCATTTCCATTAGGGGGGTTCGTCGGTTTTCCCGATGACGATCCCGAAAGTACCATTCCCGATAACGATCCCGATCTGTTGCGCAACCGACCCGTCCTCGATCGGGCGATCGTCATCAGTGCCGGGGTGATTGCTAACCTGATCTTTGCCTATTTGGTTCTGGTGCTGCAAGTGGGCGGCACGGGGATTCTCAACGGATTTAACTACGAACCGGGGATACTGGTTCCCCAAGTGATTTCCGCAGATTCTCCAGCTGCGCGGGCTGGACTTCGATCGGGAGATGTAATTTTAGCCGTTGGCGACACCACCTTAAGTGCCAGCGAAGACACCGTCACCGAGTTCAAAGACATTATCGAAAGCAATCCCGATCTCCCCCTATCCCTGTCAGTCGATCGCAACGGTCGTCAGAAAACTCTAGAAGTCACCCCCAAAGCCGACTCTAACGGTTTGGGACGCATTGGCGTTCAACTGGCCCCCAACGGAGACCCCATCTATCGCCGCCCCAGCAGCATTTTTGAGGTATTAGGCTTAGGGGCCGAGCGCTTCCAGAGGATTTTGGTGGGTACCGCCGGGGGTTTCTATCAACTGATTACCAATTTTGGCGACACTGCCAGCCAGTTGGCCTCTCCGGTCAAAATCGTGCAGCAGGGTTCTGAGGTGGCTAAAGACGATGCCCTCAATCTGCTGCTATTTGCCGCGATTATCAGCATCAACTTAGCGATTATCAATATTTTGCCCCTGCCGGCGCTCGATGGCGGACAGCTTGCCTTTTTGGTTGTGGAAGGATTGCGTGGTAAGCCGGTTCCGCTGCATATCCAAGATGGATTCATGCAATCGGGAATGCTAGTGCTGCTGGGTTTGGGGGTGTTCTTAATCGTGCGCGATACCACTCAGTTGGAATGGGTGCAGCAGTTGATGGAATAGTTCGCTCTCGGGTTGAGATGAAGCTCGCAACGGGAGCGAGACGCTCCCACGATGGCAAGAAATCATCTCGTATCGGACAATTCCCCGAGCCGATCCCGTACCAATTTGAATATCGAACTGATAGGGTTTTCATGTTTGTCGACCCCAGGCAATCGAAACGATGCCGGTAGGGAGGTAAAATCCTGACCGATTGCATACCGGCGTGGGATAACATTCAGTTCGACGGCATACCGTTCTCGATCGTGGGTTAAATTATAGCTAGCCGATCGCCAAACCGGGTGTATTTGCAACGCACATCTTCCGATAAGGCGATCGCTCGCGCGTCTGAAGTCCAATACTTACGATTGAAAGAAGATTGCCGTGACAGCTAACCATTCCGAAGCGAATATTCCCGCGAACACCTCAGAATCCGAACCCGCATCGAATCACGATCGGCCGATAAATGGGCTGGTAGCCATCGGACGCAATGAAGGGGAACGCTTGCGTCAATGCCTGCTTTCCGTAGTGGGAAAGGTGGAACGGATCGTTTATGTCGATTCCGGTTCCACCGATGGTAGCGTGGAAATGGCGCGATCGCTCGGTGTGGATGTCGTCGAACTGGATTTGAGCATTCCCTTTACCGCGGCTCGCGCCCGAAATGAAGGATTCGATCGCTTGCAACAAACTGTCCCCAACCTGGAATTTGTCCAATTTGTCGATGGCGACTGCGAAGTGGTCGAAGGATGGATCGAACGGGCCGCCCAGGAACTGATAGCAAAGCCTGAAGCTGCCGTCGTGTGCGGTCGCCGTCGCGAGAGTTTCCCAGAACAGTCGATTTACAACCGGCTGTGCGACCTGGAATGGGATACTCCCGTGGGGGAAACCAAAGCCTGCGGTGGCGATTCGATGATGCGAGTGGCCGCACTCCAACAAGTGAAGGGGTTCGATCCGAGTTTGATTGCCGGGGAAGAACCGGAATTGTGCGTGCGGTTGCGTCAGCAGGGTTGGAAAATCTTCCGTCTGGATGCGGAAATGACCCGCCACGACGCGCGGATGATGCGCTTTAGCCAGTGGTGGATGCGAATGCTCAGAGCGGGTCACGCCTATGCGGAGGGGGCGTGGTTGCACGGTAGCAGCCCGGAACGCCATTGGGTGAAAGAGACCAAAAGTATTTGGCTGTGGGGGTTTGCGATTCCGGCGATCGCGTTGGGAATGGCGTGGCCGACTCATGGGTTGAGTTTGTTGATGTTAGCGGGTTATCCGCTGTTGGCTTACAAAGTCACTCGCTACATGCAAACCATCGGCAAACCGAAAGAAGATGCAACGCTGTATGGTGTTTTTTGTGCGATCGGGAAATTTCCCAGTCTGTTCGGACAATTGAAATTTCACCTCAATCGATTGTTGAAAAAGGAAAATCGCTTGATTGAATATAAGACAACGGATAATTGACAATTAAAAACCCCATCGGGAGGCGCGGGAAGAGTGTCTCCCTTTCTTGTTCTCTTTGTTGAGGGTTTTTCGAAGTTTCCGTGGGAGTTATCTGCGATCGGGGTTTGGCATGACTGGGTGCTGCATCTCGCCAAAGGTCAACCAATCGTATTGCGCCATCCCGAGGGTAAAGATTAGGGGGAAGCGCAGGAGTTGAGAGAAAGTTCGATCGCGACTCTAGTATTTCCCGATGTCCAGATATCCCTCAATCGATTATTTCAGTATTAGTTTGTTTAAATTGGGCAGCAATTGCTTTCGAGCGCAACGCTCCGAAATTTTGGCAAAATATGCTGTGAAAATTCACCAAAAAAGAGAGAGGGATAATTTCCCTCCCTCTCAACATTTCAATCGCGCCGTTTTTAGATATCGCCGCGCATTTCTACTACTTCTCCATCCCGAAGAAGAATTTCAACCTGCATCTTTTGCAACAAGTTATCTCCCGTTTTCAGATAGACGAAACTTTCAATTTGCCCCTGAGAAACTTCTTGCTCCAGCTCTAAAACTTGCACCTGTTGGAGTTGCTGCAAGATTTGATTTTTCTGTTCCAGTCGCTTGCTTTTTTCTTGGTTCAGTTGTGATTTGATGCCCTCAATTTGTTGTTGAACTTGGGGGCCGGGGGGTTGGACGCTTTGCTTTTGCACTTCTGCAATCATCCGCTGACCCTGCATTTCCAACTGTTGCAACTGCGAATCCAACTTATCGATTTGTTGTTGGAGTTGCTGCTGGGCTTCTTCTTTCCAGCGCGGTGTCACGATCGCCTTAATCGTGACTGGGCGTTTGACAAGGAGTTGTGAATCCGAAATATCCATAAAATTTATTCCCAAGGTAACAGCCGAACAAAAACGAGTGCCAGGGGGCATCCTTCATGTTAGCTGGCAAATATGACAACTACCAGCTTATATCAGGTTCGGTTGAGTGCTGAGGGGGAGATGGTGCAGGGGAGCAGGAGAGGCAGGGAGATGCGGGGAGGTGGTGAGGGAGAAATGGGAGAAACGGGAGCATCGGGAGAAAGTTTAGCGCTCGTTGCCCTCCCTTGCCCCCGAAGCCCCCAAAGCCTCCGAAGTTCCCAAAGCCTCTGATGCTTCCGATGCTCCCGATGCTCAACTCTCAAACATAGACGCGATCGCATCCCGGTAGCGTTCCCGGACGACGGGGCGCTTGATTTTCATAGTTTGAGTCATCATCCCATTTTCGATCGAAAAGGGTTCGAGGATGAGGCGGAAGGTGGCGATGCGATCGTCCGGGCGATATCCGGGGCGGTTTTTCACTTCGCGGGTGAGTTCGTCGCGGAACAACTTCTGCACGGCTGCCGCATCTAAATCCACCGGCGGCATGGCATCGGGATTCACCGCCATCCCCTGCTGCGCTGCCCACTTTTGCAACACTTCCAGATTGGGGACGATAAGCGCGCCCAATTGTTTCTCATCTTGCCCCACCAGCATCATCTGGTCGATAAAGGGACTGCGGATGCAAGCATCTTCGATCGGTTGCGGTTCGATGTTTTCCCCGTTGGTAAGGACGATGGTATCCTTAGCACGACCGGTGAGGACGAGATCGCAGTTGGGGGTGAGTAAGCCCAAATCCCCGGTATCGAACCAACCGTCGGTATCGATCGCCTTTTGGGTGGCTTGGGGATTGTTGTAGTAGCCTGCCATCACCTGGGGACCGCGCGCCAGCACCAATCCTCGCTCTCCCGTTGGTACGGCTTGGCGGGTTTCGGGATCGACGATTTGCAGTTCCGTATGGGGGAGGGGTTTGCCGGCCGAACCGCGCAGATTTCCCCAGATACGCCGTCCTGTCAGGACTGGGGCGGTTTCTGTCAAGCCGTAGCCGACAATGACGTTCAAACCGACAATTTCAAAGAAGTCTTCTAAATGCATTGCCAGGGAACCACCACCGCTGAGAACGGCGTTGAGTTGACCGCCGGTGGCTTCGCGAACTTGTTTGTAGACGAGGCGTTCTCCGGCGGCGTGGAGGGGAGCCAGGGCGATCGATTTTAAACTAGCGATCGCCTTTTGCATTCCGGAGGGAGTTTCCAGAGTGGGGACTAATCCCTGAGCGATGCGACGGGCGGTAATATATTGTGCGGACATCCCCAGGAAGAAGTTGACCAGTTTTTGCTTGCCTTCGGGTTGTTCCCGGAATCGCTTCTGCACTCCTTCGTAAATGGATTCCCACAACCGAGGAACGCCGGTCATATATTGGGGTTTATATTCTTTGAGGTCGTTTTTGATATAGCGAATGTTGGTATAGATTCCCGTTGCCCCTTGGGAGAGGAAGAAGTAGTCGGCAGTGCGACCGAAACTGTGCCAGGTGGGGAGGATGGAGAGGATGCGATCGCCCGGTTGAGGTTGCAGAACCGCGCCGATATTGGCGAGTTGGTGCAGGAGGTTGCCGTGGGAGAGGCGAACTCCTTTGGGTTTACCGGTGGTGCCAGAGGTGTAGAGGAGGGTGGCCAGGGTTGGGCGGGAGTATCGGGCAGATTCGAGGGGACGATCGACCCCAGCAGCCATCAATTGCGTGTAGTTGAGGATTTTCAGAGAATCGCCCTCGGCAGGGGTTTCGTCTGAGAGCAACACCACCCACCGAACTTGTTCCTCATCGAAGCTAAATTCACCGTCAGCGCGCGATCGCAGTTTTTTGAGGGTTTTCAGGTTTTCGACCACTAAGCCGCTGCTACCGCTGTTTTGGAGGATGTACAATAATTCATCGGCATCGGCACTGGCAGAACGCACCACATCCGCACCTCCGGCTGCCATAATTCCCTGGTCGGCGACGAACCAGCGGGGGCTGTTGTCGGCAATCAAGGCAATTCGAGGGGGGTCGCTGTCGGTGACTGGGGCAACGCCCAAGCTTTGCAAACCCGCAGCAAATTGTTGGATTTTGTCCAGGAGTTTGGCGAAGCTCAGTTGGACGACGGGTTTGGTGTGGGGGTCCCACAGGGCGATCGCCTCGGGAAAGCGTTTGGCGGTTATCTCCCAGACTTGGGGGAGGGATTGTACGTCGTTATAATCGATGACTTGCCCCAGGCGAGCGCGATCGTTTACATCCAAGGCATTGGGGTGAGAAGGTGCGAGAGAGGTCATGGTTATGGGCCCACACAACGGATACTTACCACTCTAGTATCTAAAGTGACGCGCCCAAAATTGGTGGTCGAGGGACAGTTTGCAGATTGCCGATCGCTCGTTGCTTATCCGTATATTCAAAGTTGTTAAGACACTGGTGTTGGTGAGCAACGGGGCTTCGGGGGTTCTATCAAGTTCGGATCGTTCATGACAAAAAGAGTGTAATTGCTGAATCTTTCCTCTCACCCTCTCCCCATGCCCCCGAAACCCCCGATGCTCACCTCAACAGTCATTTTATAGCAGTCGCTACTGTGATTAAGACATAAGTGACTGTGGGCAGGGGGGGAAAGGCTGGGGGTCTGGATTTGAGGCAGTTGAGGGTTGGTGCGGCACTCCCATGGCGATCTCGATCGCACTCGAGACCGGATTTCGATCGTCATCTACCCCTGAGTGCGATCGTCATGACCTCAGAATATCGATCGTCCGAAATCTTCGTACAACTCACCGCACAACCCAGGATTCGATCGCCCAAAATCTTCGTATGACTCACCGCACAACCTAGGATTCGATCGCCCGAAATTCCCGTACAACTCACCGTATACCCCCGTGGGAGATCGCCAAAAAACT
>NZ_JBRJXU010000063.1:0-48677 GCF_057467645.1 Zarconia sp. | reverse complement strand
GGGGGAAGTAGGGAAAGGTAGGGGGAAGTAGGTTGAAGTAGGGAAAGGTAGAGAAAGGTAGGGGGAAGTAGGTTGAAGTAGGGAAAGGTAGGGGAAAGTAGGTTGAAGTAGGGAAAGGTAGGGGAAAGTAGGTTGAAGTAGGTTGGCAATTGCTCAGCCCTCGCGAACTATCCGAACTCGCTCATCATCAAGTCGTTTTATTAACTTGTGAAGCTGCTTGGACAAGGTCAAATTCTCGTCTGAGCAGAGCTTGAATTGTATTGACCGAAGATTCTCAAATCCTTCGCAAGTTTCAGTTACACAGTCGATCACAGTTTCTGCCGCTCGGATCTGGGTGAGCGCAGACCAAAGCAGTTCGTTTTTAATTTTTGTCAGTTCGTTCACGTTTTTCTCTGAGTGTTTGCTGCATCGTTATAGAATGATTTAAGACGCTGAGTCCTTGCCGCCCTTGGGCACTGCTCTTTCATCCGGTTCCTCGCCTTATGGCGGGGTTTCCATTTATTGGGGTAAAATGGATGCACGAATCCGTCCCCAAGTGGGGTTATGGTTGAAGGAATCCGTAGCGTTAGGTGGTACTATTGGGCTGCGGATTCCTTGCTATTTGGGGGTTTTACGCTCGTTTAGCGGCAATGGCAGCTTTGGGTTTTGCCCGTTTGGCAGCTTTTCTGACGGGCCAGGGGAGAAGTGCAATACTCATCATTCCCGACCACTGACAAAAAACCTGAATTCCGACAAAGGTTTCCAAAATGTCATTGGGGAGCCAAATAACAATGGGCAGCATCAGTGCCGGCACAACCATCAGCGCAAAAATTATCCAGAATGGCTTCCCTTCAAAGCCTGCCTTGGTCAAGATTCGGTCCCAAATGAATCCCCAGGCGAAATACACAGCGAGCAGATAAATCAAAAAGGCAAGAAGAGTTCCAAGTACGTAACCAGCGACGTCTCCGACGTAAGTTCCAGCGGTTTCGGCAAATCCTTGTTGAAATGCCTGCCAGAAAGCTTCTTCTTCTCTTGATAACGATGCAATAATGGTCATAGCTTTAATCCGGGGGACGCAACGCGATGTTGTGTCCCTTTTTCAATTTTGGGTAACTGTACTCACCTCCGTTTTAGCTTTAACCGCCCGCTGCAAGCTAATTACTGTTTTCGGGTGGAATGCCCAAGTAATCAGGTAGCTCGTCAACATTAATTACAGTTTTTCCTTGCAATACAAATAGTTTTTTGAACTGAGCAATAGTTAGCCTGATTTCGCTAAAACCTAGCTCGCAACGACGCACTGTGGCAGGATCTGCATCTATTGATGCAGCCATTTTTGTTTGGCTAAGCCCAAGACCCGTTCGAATTTTTTTTAGCACTGCCTCCTGTTCTTTCTCCTGATCTGTTTGACTATTGTCGTTATTTACCATAGCATAAATGCAGGCATTTTGCACGCACAAAAATTACGCACAAAATGTCTGTCCTGAAAAAACACCTCAAAGCGGACTCGCACTCCGCTTTGAACCCCAATTATCCCAGGCATTTTGTCTAGGCAGAATGCCCTACCTCTTCGATTCAGGCACCCCCTGACGGAATCCGTAAAAACTTGGTGCGCACAAAAAAACGGGCGCAGTTTGCCGACTGCACCCCCAAAATCTGACCCAACCCTCTCCGATTACCACGTCGCAAGGGTTGAGAAATGTTAATTCAACAACCAAACCCGGGTAATTTCACGGTGATGGTTGAAACCCTTCAAGACCGTATTTCTACCAGGTTCGTTGTTAAGAAATTATAAACCATGCCCGATCTGAACGTGTCAAATTCTTCGCATCTCAACCCCCAGAATCTGATTCAGTCTTTCATCTGCTTAAAGGAGTCGCTGGAGACCACCGCCCAGACTCTAGACAGTGTTATCTGCAATTTCTTTGGCGAGCGCGCCGCTTGGTCGAACATTCCCGACACCAAATTTGACGACATCACCACTCAGGAATATTCGACCTTTTACCACCCCGCCCTGTCTCTCGATGACATGAGGGCATTAAAAACCCTTTGGGATTTGCGACTCGCCACCAACTCTTGCCTCGTTGCGATCGAACTTGACAAGCTCGACGAACCAACGGAGGAAAAGTGAACCTGGAATTCGATTTCTATCACCTCTACAGCGTTTTTGACGACAACGGCAAGTGGCAAGCGGTACTTCCCGATCGAAAACTGGCTGGAGGCATTGGAGATTTTTTCAGCGAGCGCACCGGGCGTGGGTACCGGGTTCGAGACGAGGGAGTGAGGAACCCTTTGACGTTTGAAAGCCAGGGACCAGCAAGCAAGCTCCCATTTTTTTACCGCGTGGGGGCGGACGAACAAGACAAAATCGATTGGTGGTTGGGGTCTTTCGCCAGCTACCTCGATGCTAAGCACTACTACTACGGCAGCTGCGAAGTCATTTTGTGCGAACCGTGCGTGCTTCGGAAGATTCAGCCAGGGAGGGAATCATGAACATCAAACACTTACTGATTGGCGATTACTGTATCAACCTCGCCAGTATCAACTACATTCAACGGTTTCTCGACGGTACAGTCGCAATCCACTTCTCCAGCAACGAGCGCTTGACGGTGGAGGGAGTGGAAGCCGATGGGTTTTGGGGATTTTACACTGGCCATCAAAACGGCACCAAGCGCATCACCGCCCCTACCGTTCAACTACCGGAGGTTTCCCGCCGTGCTGAAAATTAAGTTTTTTCGTCTTGAAGGAAGGGACGCCCCCGCGATCGTTTTTCAATCGGACTGCATTTGTTTTAACGACTCTCGAATTTCTTTCGCGGAACGAAATCGTTCAAGCTCCGGGGATCGAACAGTTGTTTGGTTTCTCAACGAAGAGCACGTCAGCCTTGCGGGTGAAGCGTCTGTTTGCTACTGGGAAGCTCGGACGCCCAATTAGTTTTGAGTTTTTTTGAGGTTTTCAATCGTGCCAATGAACCGGGAACGCTACCCGAAAAATGCGATTGCCAGAAAAACCACTCTCACTTTTTAAGCCGGAGTCAAATTAGTGAACCCATACCCCGAAATACTCCTAAAGCTTTACTGCGCCGATTCTGAGTTTCCTCAAAAACTGAGATCGATTGCCCCCGTCTCCCCAGAAATCATCAGCCGCACCCTCAAGGTTCAAAATTTCGATGGAGACGGAGTCGATATTCACTTTAGCTTGCCTCTCGATCGGGCGATCGAACTGCTGGGGCGAAACCTTGGCGTTGATTTTCGAGCAGAAGATTGGACCGGACCCGAACCCGAATTTTTGGTGGAAGCAGCCTTACCCCTTCCTCTCCTGCACCAAATGCTAGACCTGATTTTTAGCAACAACGGGCGATCGCACTTTGTAGACTCCTCTGGGTCTCTCGCTCACTTAACCGCCACGATGAATCTGCGCCTCGTTTTGGCAATGGCGATCTGCCAGCAAAACCACAACTACACGATCGCACTTGCTCAAGAAAAAAGAGGGTCCGAACCCTCCCTGTCCAACAGTATTTATTAAGTGTCAAAGCTCATGGTTGCTCTACAATCAAGCAATTCAGAGAAATATAGATTGAATGAAACCCATTTGACCGATCTGTTATCCTCTGGCCTCCACCAGGATAGCATTTTGAATCTGGGACATCAATCGGTAGACGCGGATGAGGCGAAACTCTACACCGGCCACCCACTACCGGGGTTGCTATTTCACTACTGCGACCCAGACGGCAAGCCCTACCGATGGGCGAGCGGTCGGTACAAAAACCGGCACTTTTGCCGCATCAAGCCCGACTGGGACGCCGTCGATGATGCCACTCGCCGCCAGTACGCCAAAGACGACGAACTCCCCAAGTACCTCAGCCCTCGCAAATCCGGAAATCGCCCCTACTTCAGCCGCGCCCAGAGCGAATGGCCCAAAATTTGCCAGAAGGCCAACATTGGCATCGACATCACCGAAGGGGAGAAAAAGAGCGACTGCGCCAACGCTCACGGATTCCCCACCATCGGCTTGGCTGGCGTCACCTGCCACCGCGACCACACGAGCCGAGGTGTAGAAGCGACCGGCAGCCATTGGGATATGGAGGAACCGGAGGAGACCCCCAGCCGATTTTTGCCAGAATTAGAAGAGCTACAGTGGCGCTTTCGTCCGGTTGGTATCGTTTTTGATTCCGACATTGTCGAAAAGCGGCCCGTGCAGTTCGCCTTACAGTCCCTCGCTGTTGACCTGAAGCAACGAGGGGCTTTACCTTTTCCGGTCATCCTTCCCGCCGAACCCGATGGCAGCAAAAACGGGTTAGACGATTTCATTTACCGCCACGGGCGCGATGCCTACGCCGAACTGAGAAAAACCTGGCAGGGGATACAGCGCGGTCGCCACCAACTGTTGAAAACCGACAAAAATGGCAACCTCCGATTTTTCATTGAAGAGCCGATCGCCACGGTGAAAGCGGTGATGGTTTGGGCGGTACTCAAGAGCCACCTTCGCTACCGCACCGGTGTGGGGTGGTACGAATGGACGGGACAGATTTGGCAATACCTGCACCCCGACGATTTCCAAGTTCGACTGGATGAATTCTGTTTGGCTCAGGGCTGGATGGAAACGGGAACCAACCAATTGCACCTCATCGAGCGACTTCTCAAAACCCGACTAACCACCCGAGCCGACCGTTGGAACGGCAACCGGAAACGGGCATTTGCCAATGGCACTTACGATTTTGCACTTCAGCGCTTCGAGCCAGGTTGGGACCGGGAGGATTACCTGACCCAGGCACACCATTACGACTGGCTAGACCCGGAGGAGGTCGACCCCGATCGCGATTGCCCTCACTGGATGCAATTTTTGAACGAATCCGCCGGCGGCGATGGGGAACTGGTGAAATTGCTGCAAGCCTACTTGCGATGGTTGCTCGCCCCCAAGAAACGAGATCGCAACTTCCCCATCCAAATCATCCTCGACTTGATCGGACCACCGGGCACCGGCAAGGGCACATTTCTCGAAGTTTTGCGATCGCTTGCGGGCGAGGCAAACTACGCCGAAGTGAATCAGGAGATGCTCAAATCCCCCGAGAGCCGCGCCGCCCTCATCGACAAATTGGTACTGATTGCCTCTGACGCTTTCGGTCACTGGAGCCGAGTAGACCTCCTAAATACGATCGCCTCCAACGAACCGGTCGTCACTCGACGCCTCTATAACCAGGCGGACCCCACGACCCGTCTTGGAGCCGTCTTGGTTCGGGCGATGAATGCTTACCAAAGCGTTCCCAGCGGGGCAGAAGGACTCAATCGGCGACTGCACGTGGTAAAGTTCGACCATATTCCCGAAAAGAGCGACCCCCATTTAGTCAGCCGGCTTCAATCTGAGTTGCCATTTATCAGCGCGTGGGTTTGGTCGATTGGGAGTGGTGAAATGCGTCGGCGTATCTCCTGGGCAAGCAGCGTCCCCAGTGTCGCCGAAGCCCGACTCGAGCGATTTGAGTTTAACACCCCCGAGTTTCAGTTTTTGCGCGAGGTTTTTCCGGAGGGTTGTTTGAACATTCAAGCCTCCGATTTGTACGAAAAATATGCCAGTTGGGCGAAAAATTCGGGTAAAGATGCGCGATCGTCGTGCAAATTCGGTCTAACTTTGAGCAATTGGAAGCGCTTTGGCGTGCAAAAAATTGAAGGGAAAAACGCCAATTTTTACACGATTCCATCGCCAAAAGCCTTGCTGGAAGCGGGATTGCTGCCAAATCATACCGGAGAAAGGCTGGGGGAGGGTTTAGGCTCCGGTGGAGGGTTGGGGGAGGGTTTGGTGGAGGGTTTAAACCCGCTCCCTGTAAGGATGGTGGAGGGTTCGGAAGGTTTAATCATAAAGAAAACCTATCACCAGCAAAATCAAAACACCAATAGCTTGCAACTGTCACACACTAAACCCTCCGAACCCTCCACCATTCAGTCACAGCAAGGCTTACAACCCTCCACCAACCCTCCACCAACCCTCCACCAACCCTCCACCAACCCTCAAAATGTCAATTTTTCACCTCAGTTTTTAAAAACTCAGAGAGATGTTGAGGGAATTTTAGAAATGCTGAGGCAATTCTCCAGAGAAGGAGCCTTAACCGAAGAAGCGATGGGCATCATCACCACCGGTTTGTCTCCAGAACAGAGGAGTTGGGTGTGGAAAAACCTGGAAAAATGCGATCGCGATCGGCTTAAGAGCCTGAAAAACGAGTCAAAAGCAGTCACTCAATCTCCAATTCAGAACGATGGCGCTCAACTGAAATTATCGAAGATTGACTGGAACAGCTTTCCCTGGATACCCAAAACTTGCTGGCAGCCCGGAGCCGATCGAGATGTGATTCGCCACCAGAAAGCCGAACAGCTCAGAGACAAACTCGTGAAGTGTTCGACAGAGCAGGAATGGCAGGCTCTAATCAAGGAGTGGGGAATGTCGGCGATTAAATGGGTTGATGAATTTCTGAGTCTCCCCCAAGAAATTGCCGAACGAAAAAGCCGGGTGGAAGCCGATCGCGAATCCCAACAGCTCACCATCGGTGGCGAGCCTTCCATCATTGACGTTCCCACTTCCGTTGCGCTTTGGGCAAATTGGCAGGGCGATCGGGGACGAATGCGATTTGCCGATGCCGATTACGAAAAGGCTAAAAACTGGTGCGCGACTGCCAGCGCTTGGGGGTTTATCGCAACCCTCGGTCGAACAGAGTCGCAACATGAGTTACTGGTGCGCGGCAACCCTAAAAATGGCGAGCCATTCGAGGAATTTAAGCGATTAGCCGCTGGTCCGCTCCCAAAGGAGTCGGAATCGAAGGGGCGGGGTCGGGACATTCTGAGTCCTGGACAAGAAATGGAAAAGCATCGACTCGAGGGGATGTCGATCGCTGAATTGCGATCGGATTTGGTAGCGGCAATGGGTGAAGGGTACCTTTGCACCCTCAACCCCAAAGCAATGACTCGACGACAGCTCAACAAAGAGTTGATGGCAGTGCGGGCGTGGCGTTACCCTTAGCCTGCAGGTTTCACTTTTCGTCAGGCGAAGAATCTTCTAGCCAAGGGGCATGAGTTTCGTACCTAACTTGTTCGCGAGGCTGAAAACGCATTTCAATCGCCAATCGTGCTTCCATATCTTCAATGCGACCCTCCAACAATTTAATTGCATATTTCTGTTGTCTAAAAACCGAACCTGTATCTTTTCGGAGCAATACATTTTCGTGCCTCAAATCTCGAATTTGCAGCTTTAAATTGCCGGTGTAGCGCGAAATCGCCAAAAACGCTGTCAGAACAACAGCAGCAATTTGAAGAAGAGTATTGATTAGCTGGGGGTCTATTGTAACCATAGGTAACAATCACTCAAATTTCCGCTTGTCATCGCTTTGGCAAAGCGACTCATCGTCGCTATATTCCCAAACCCTTAACCGAAGGCTCTTCACCCACTGCCAGTTTCTGAACTTAATTTTGTAAGGAAGCCCCCAGTTTGGCCAGATATGAACCTGAAGGCGAGTTGTTACGGCACGAAGTGCAGCATCGGGCGCATCATCGGGAACTGGCCAATTTAAGCGCTGAACGATGTATCCCGCAGAATAAAGAGTGTTCTCTTTGGGGAAAACATCAGTCATGACAACTCTGCTGTGAAACGTGTGCGGCAACAGATGTCCCTCAGGTGCAGATTCAAGCTGTCGATCGAACACCAAGCGCCACAGACGAAGATTGTCAGCCATAGCAAAACACTGCAAATAGCTTTAAGCAAGTTAAAACCCAAAGCTGCTATTGCTGTACCTCCGTCCAAATTTGACCCAGTATTTGTTTGATGTCCGAAGACTGAGGTCCCGAATATTGCCACACCTCGATGTACATTTCCTTGTGCCAGTAGGGAATCGAAAACGTTGCCAGGTATGGCTTTGGCTCAAAATTTGGAAAATAAATTAGAGTCGGTCGGTTAAGCGGAACTTTTCGATCGAACAATGCCATCCCCGTCGTAAATTCAGAAAATGTA
Source organism: Zarconia sp. (assembly GCF_057467645.1). NCBI lineage: Bacteria > Bacillati > Cyanobacteriota > Cyanophyceae > Oscillatoriales > Zarconia > Zarconia sp. The sequence goes on along the minus strand of NZ_JBRJXU010000063.1, from coordinate 40,712 downwards.
TCGGGGGAAGCCAGCAGCGACACCGCAACCTCCAGCCCAAAATTCCAAGTAGGCTTTGCCAAAGACGATCGACATCCCACCAGCAAGATATTGCTACTGACCAAGCGGCCAAATGGTGGGATGCGATTTTTTTTTGGCTCAGGCGCGATCGAAAATGTCTCTCGCATCACCCCATCCCAGTGAATTCGATTAGATAACTCTAAAATGGGGTCAAACATTATTTAGCCTGGAGCTGCGGCGGGTTCGGGTTCTTCTTCAAGACTGCTAGGCAACGGAAGCTCAAGCATCTCTGAAAACTTCACGTTACCAACGTAATCAAGTGGCTTGGCAAAAACCTCACCATTTGATTTAACAGCCATGTCGATGGGCAAATTAAACTGAGCGGAAAATACCTGGGTTTCATCGTTAAAACTTGCCGCTGTTACCCCGGTATTAGCAGCCGAGCCGCCGCGACGCTCAGCCTCGTTCAAAATAGTGGTCATGGCAATTAACGCCCCAGAATAGCTGACAGGGTAAGCGTTGCCATCAAAATCGACAAAATCGAGTACCCAATCCTGAAGAGGGCGATCTTGGGTTTCCCCAGCGTAAATAAACTTGGGAATGATTTGAAAACGACCTCCTCCAAAGAAGCCGATGCGACACGGAATTTGAATATTACCCGTCGCGACGTTTTGCCCGTAATTGAGGGTAATATTTACACCTTCAGGTGCAGCGCTTCGAGCGTCATAAGCTCGCTGTAACAACTCAAGTGCTGCGGCAGGAATTCGCGGGCGCTTTAACGTGCCCGTTGTTGGAAATTCAGAAGGCATTTAACACCTCACAAGTTTTCTTGGCTCGCAAAAACCTCATCACATTCGCCACCGTAGAGGTAATCATCAAGCTCTCGGAAATTGACCAGTTCAAGTTGTCCGCTGTTGCGGTAGACAATAGCTGTCTCTCCCCAGTTTTTGTGCTTGTGATTTGACCAGTCCGGTGGCACTGCCGACTGATAAATCTCGTAAAATCCTGGGTCGGTCGGCAGCATAATCAACCTATTCACCGTTACTGCTTAGCAACCCAGCCAGCGGGTAAAGTGCTAGGAATCGGCCACGAGATGAATGTGGACACAAGATCGACACCGTCTTGGCCAGCCGTCTCGGTGCAGGCACGTGGGGGCTTATTTAGACGTCCGCCCTCAACATCGTTAATCCCTTCAATGTAGTTGGCTCCTAAGAAGCAATAATCACTCCCGCCAACAACATTTTTTAAATCCCCAGGAACTTTGACCGTATTGTATTTTGGTGCGTACCAAGCGTACTTTGCACCTTGAATTTCAACATAGTGCAACGTAGATTTTGCTGTGTCCCGAGGTGATGGACCTAACTTGGCAGCTTGAACCAAAACCCAGTTTGTCAAACTTGCAAAGTTAACGCTTGCATCTAAAAACGAAGAAACACTGTCAGTTTCTGAAACTTTACGAACGCGAGCCGGTTTGGGGCGACTACATCCAAAAAATACCGGAGTATTTGTATTGCCTGTCACCTCTTGATGCCCGAGGGCTTGACCATCTCCCGCAGCAATGTTGGTCTGAAACCCGTAGCGACCACCGTACTGGCTCCCTACGGATACTGAAACTTTTCGTTTGTCCGCATAAACCGGCATTAATTTAACCTCCTAAAAACGATCGAATTACCTGTCAAAAATGTCAAAGTCTTAGGAGTTAGCGACGGTCGCGCCAAAATTTAGAGGGGTGGAAGTCACTACGGTAAAAGTGGTATTCGACCGATACGAACCGTCGGCGCGGAGAGTCGGAGCACTAAACGTGGGGTTGTTGAAAGTGTTAATCGTCGCCGTGGGGTTGGCGGCATTGTAATCGTCTTCTGCGAAGGCGCAGCCAGCTAATAAGTCGTGAATGGCATCAGGAATTGTTACATCAGACAACTGAACGCTAATCGCGCTCGTGAGAGCCTTTAAGGAGATCGTCACGTCGTCGGCAGTCTCTGTCAGGGTGCCTGCGGGCAATTTTGCGGCCAGATCGGAGAAGGTGAAAGACATAGCAAGAATGAAGTGAGTTTACGAAGTGGGCGCGCTTAATTTATTCATAGCTGTACAAGCGTATAGCAGTCAATAGATAATCGAAGAGTGCAAAAACACAAACCTTAAGGGCTGTAACAATTTGAGATGGAGCTAAAACTTTACCCAAAGCTTTCAACACGCAGTAAACGAGCGCTGACGCGAAAACACTATCGAGGCAGCCAGCGTCATGCACCAGGCGAGCCAGTAGTTTACACGCCTCGCGGAGCGTTGGTCGCACGGCTGAGCCGCGAAACCGGCATGAACGAAGAGGCTGTGATCAAACAGTTGTTTGCAGAACGAGAGTACTTGCTGGAATTGGGGCGAGTGTAAGTGGGAAATCTTGCCAATCAGTTCGTATACGAGGAAAACACCCAAATCCTCACTCGGTTTCGGGCCGGGGAAACCAGCCCAAAAATTTTGTGGCAACCAAAACTCTCAAAGTACGGAGTTTTTACGCTGTCCTCCCACTACTCAGGATTTCTTCAATCCCTGCGGTTAAAGGTTGACATTAGCTCACTAGAAGAGACTCCCATCCCAGCAATTCCGATAGAGGAAAGCCGAATTACTCGAGCGCAAGCACTTCGAGACATGGAGTGGAAAAACCCCCGATATCAAGTTGACATCATGATGGCTAATGGGGGCGATTACCACAACCTGTTTTCGATTTCTCTGCAAACTCGGCTCCCGTATTACACGGTGAGTTTGTTGTCGTACTTTACAGAAAACGCCGATTTCCTTTTGGGACCAGAAACGATACTGGCTGCCCAAGTGGTGAACGCTGGGTACGGCTATCCCCAAGGGGACGACGAAATTATATTTTACGGCGCAGTTTTAGAACAGGCGTATTATTACGCCGAGAGCTTAGACCAGTTTTCCAATCAGTGCGAAGACTACTTGGTTAGTGTTGACGGCACCGGTGAGCTAATTCGAGGGGCAAACGTCAGGCGATCGACTCTGTCAATTATCAACGATTCGCCTTACCGAGTTTGGCTTTCTATGGGCAAAGAAGCGAGCATTGGTCGAGGAATATTGCTCACTCCTGCCGGATCGAGTTACACCATCGATCGCAGTCATTACTATACCGGTCCAATTTATGCCGTATCTGAAGGCAACAGTAATATCGTGGGGGTTGAATGTTCCAGTTAAAACTTTGGGTAGCAAACTCTTTGCCCATCCGGCGGAAAAACTTTCGCGTCAATCGATTTTTGTACAGCCAAACCGAAGACCGTCGCCAAGTGCGGCACCACGATGAGGTTGAAACCAAGTTCCCGCTCATTTTGCACTCTGCCCATTACATTAATCCCGTTGATAATTATTAATGAAACGAGGCATTCGGCGAACTCCACGCCCTGACTTTGACATTGATATTGACGATTTTGAGTCGATAACAGATATTTACGAAGAAATTGGAACCGGAGTTATTGAATTTCATGGACCGGAATTTGAAGAGCCGAGTTTTGGGGAGTTTTTGTGGGAAGAAGTAGTCCAGCTAGGGTTGTTTAGGGCTGATGCTGAGGTAGAAGTTACAGTCTCTGACTGCGAAATTTGTGTGGGTATTGCACTAGACATTTCCCTGTATGAAACGGCGCAGGGCAAAGGTCCGCGTGTATGTTATCGATTTGACGAATGTAAGGAAGAAGACGAATTTCCGCAACCATCGCCCCCGCCGCCCCCGCCGCCCCCGCCGCCACAAGATCGAATGCCACCACCAAGGAGAGTAAATGCGGGTTCAACGTTGTGTAACGGACTTTTGACGCTTTACTCAACTCGCCACTCAATTACTTACACGGGTGGCTCTAATGCTCGCCCAGGGACTCCTGTAGAGATTCCGGTAACTTCTACGGGCGTAACAAAAGATTCTGTGATTTTTCTTGGAAGCAAAATTGAGTCCTTCACTTACGCTTACAGAGCAGTCTATTTCTACACTGTAATTCGTCCGCCAGACCCGATTGATAACGAGCAAGCAGTTAGACAGTACGATTACTATTTTCAAGAAGAGAATCCCAAAATAAGCAATCGATATCTTATTGCCATTATTGGCTCCGAACAGTATGGAAGGTCAAGGGGAAAAAACTCTGAGTTTTTTCCTCAGTTCAAAGCTTGGGACGAACATGAATACATTCTCGATTGCTCTGTTAAGAAAAAAGCTCCACCCCCAGATGGAAACGAAATGAATTGTTGCAGAAATCAAAGAGATAACGATGCATTACTCAAGAAAATATATCGAGATCTGGTTAAAGCTCGAAAAGAAATTGACGAGATGGGAGAAGTAGTTGGAATTGATGATTTTCCTGCATCAGTTCCTAAATATTTAACAGAAAATCAAGGAAATCGTGCTCTCAAAAGTATTCCTCAGTTTCAGGAATATATCGTTGAACAACTAGACGCCTTGTTTGGTCAGTTCCCAATACAAATTGAGATAGAAGATACTGACCCAACTCAATCAGGTAATCAAAAAGCTAAAATTTCACTTCCTAATCTTGCCGAAGGGCTAGCAGAAGTTTATGGATTGCTGACTAAGGCGGCAATAGATGGAGATGTTGCCTTAAATTTCATGACACGATTAGCCTTTGAACTAGAGTCAGTTAAAGCCGCAACATTGTTGACGCAGTCGTACGCTAGGGGTAACGCTGCATACTTGGGGTATCAAGGTAATTTTGAAGAATTTGAAATTCAAAACTTTTTTAACATCGATTCTGACAATATTGAAAACTTTACTGACATTCTTCGGGAGGAAAAAGCTCGCATTAGTACCTGGATAAACGAAGACAAAAACACGGTGCAGGCATATTTAGAGAGATTAATGTTTGCTGCGTCTATCATTAAACAGGTGTACGTTAAGAACGATGACTTCTCAACTCCTAACAAGATAATTGACCTTGTGGGGTCAGCTTTAGGCAATGGAGTTGGGTCAAAAGAGTGGGAAGAATTTTTGTCATACTTAAACACCGAAGGGTTTGTAGGTAGAACATCTTCTAGCCCTCAACCATCTGCAAAAAATATTGACTTAACAAATACAGAACCGGAAAACAACCCAGAATAATGCCGATAGCAATTTCTAGAAGCGCGCTAAGAAGTCGGGCGATTCGTCAAAAAGTGACTGGCAACAAAATTATTAGAAAGATAGATTTAACTCAGTCAATCGCTAATACAAATCAGCAAGGGTTACTTTCAAAAATACTTGGCGGGCTGGGAAAGTTTGTTGGGTTTATTACAAACCTCGTTTCAAAAGTCAAAGTGTCTGTAACAGCACTTTCTGAGTTTGTAATGGCGCGCATTGAGGAGTTAAAAGCGTTTGACTGGAACGCAACCGATTTAGAGCTGGAAACAGCTATTTGGGCTTATAACGTTCAAATGGCGGGAATTTGGGGAAGCTTAGTGGGGCGAGGTGTTGGATATTTGGCAACAGTGGCGGTAGGGGTAGGAGTTGGATTGGTTATTCCGGTAATTGGTGGTGCAGCACTGGCTGGGGCAATTAGTGTTGCCGTTTCAGAAGAAGCTGTTCCAGAGTTGATATCGGAATTAAGTTCAGCCTTGTTTCAAACAGTGGCTTTAAAATCAAGGCAAATATCGCTTTCTGCATATATTAATCTTCGTCGCTTTATTAAACAACTTCCTTTAGGGACAATCGCGTCAATTCCAGGAATTGACTATAATTTTGCTAAAAAGATTAAAAATGAGTGGGGAGCTGAAGGAGCACCAGTCTTATCTTTCAATAAGTCGGTAAGTGACAAAGTAGAAAAAATTAAAAACCCAATTACTCAAGCGTTTGTAGAAAATGCCTTAGACGAGTCCTGGGATACGTTTGTTGAGGGAACGCTAATTATTGCTCGATCGATTGACGATTTTATCGCTGCCGAGCAAATGCCTAGCTCTTCAAACGGGTTACGGGCGGTAGAGGTTCTGCCTGACAAAAACAATCCCGACGAGAAGGTTTTATTTTACGGGCGAGAAAATTCTTTGATGGGGCAAATCATGGGAACCCTAAACACCCATCAGATGATTCACAATCGGGATATTGGGTTTTCTGAAGACGTTCGATTGACGTCAATGCCAGCGCCTCCCCAAAAGCGAACGTTGCGAATTATTTTGTATTCTTCACCATCTCCCCCATGGACGAGAAAGGGGAAAAGACCTAAGAAGTCAGAGCATATTATTCCCGATCCAAAGCCTGGTTTGACTTGGCAAGATGTCAAAAGGGCTGTGGGGGGAGCTGCCGGAATGAAGGTTGGAGATTTTGCGGCCACAGTTAACTTTTCTAACCGTCGCCAGTTTACGGTTCACGGTGACACCAAAGATGTGGCGTTAGCCAATGCTCGTAAGCTTGCTGAACTTAGCGAAGCAAAAGTGTTTAGGGTTCACGTCAACGAAAATATTGCCTCACGGCAAACTCCCAAGAAAGTTCTTACGGTTTACGGCGCATTTATTCACGTTGGCAAAGTTATTCCTGACTCGACGAGCGATCGACAAAATACGGATGGCCAACGATACAGGGAAGAGAAGAAACGATACGCGCTTTGGCCTGACGACGCCCCTGGCAATCTTCGCAACTTATTTGGTTAACTATGCCTGTTCAAAATTTATCTGAACTACAAAACATCAAATTAGAAGTTCCCGATCCGCAGTTGCTACAGGGGTGGGAACCATTCAACGGCGCGATACTTTACGCCGAGCGCGGCAAAAAATACCTGGTTTTTTCTGAAGACCCCGAAATCCGTATGCCGGCTCCGGACAACGTGAATGGGGAAATTCAGTTTCTTAAGGTGTCTGACGGCATCGCGACCATTAATCCTCAAACTCACACCGTTGAAGGGTTGCTGGCTTTTGACAATCGCGGCATTCTACGAGTGGTTGCCACCGACGACAAGTGGATCGTAACAGCAGTCACGTCGGGAACGGGCAGTGGCTCGGGCGGTAGCGTTTTTGCTGGCAGCGGTGGTGGCAGTCGCCAAATTGTCTTGTCAGCGGCTGCGGAAAATTTTCTTTATGAAAGCGGGGCGCTGACCGTAGGTGTTCGCCCGTTTACTGTGTCGATCGCTCAGGGAGCAAACGAGCAGGGAGTGGCTATTGATACGACGGTGGAGGTAGAAGAAGACCCATTAGAGTTTCCCAACTTGCCCACCAACACCACTGTCTATTTTTGGGTAGACACTTTGGGAAATTTGGGATACACCGATTCTGAGCCGCTGGAGGTAGACTATTTGCCTGTTAACGGCACCGTTGAAAATAGCTTTGAGTTGGTGTCGCTGATGGGGTCGGACGACGGCACGGCAGAAGCTTATGACTCGTCATTGCAGTCGGGGGAATATTTCGATGACAACACGAAACCTTGGTTTGCTTTTGATGGCAATCCTTACACGTTTTGGGCAAGCAATGGTAGTCCTGTAGTGCGGTTGAGGAAAACGTTGAGCAGTCCTAAAACTGTCGTCAAGTACGCCATTACATCTTCTTCGGCGGCTTCAAACTGGGGTAGTCGCTTTTCTCTTAATGGCTGGCACATTCAAGGTTGGGATGGTAGTACTTGGGCGACCATCGACTCTAGAAGCAATCAAGTTTTTGGAGACCAAGAGACCAAAGAGTATTTTGTGGCTACCCCAGGGGCTTACAGCTCGTATCAGTTGCTGGCTGCAAATGCTCAATTAAACGATCCTTACATTACTCTTTCTCTTGACTTCTACGCATCTTCAACCACAGATTACGTGTACCTGATTCCCGAAGGGCAGACGTACAAGTGGGAAGAGTCAATACAGGCTTTTACTCCCAGCTCGCGCATTTTTGTGGGGGAAGCAGACACCGATGGCACAAAGTTGTTGGCGGTTAGACCTTATCGGGTGGGAAATCGGGTTTACCAAAGCCAAGTCGTTAACGCCAATACCAACACGGTCATCTCGACCAACTTGGGGACTAAGCGAGCAATTTATGCCGCATCGTTGCCAGTAGGGGCGGTATCGGGTGGGGTGATTGCTTGGGACAGAAAATGTGTGGTGGTGAGGTCGTCAGCTCAGGGGTTGGTGACGGTGACCGGAGTTCGAAATTATTGACGAGGGAAGTTAATGCCGTACATTGACAGGCAGGGAAATTACTATGAAGGCGATCTCATTTTTCGGGGCGATATTGAGGTGCCACAACGACCGGGAGAAAATATGGAGTGGCACGGCAAAGAATGGGTGGGGGCACCTAGTCGGGCGGTGGTCCACCGGCGAATGACTGAGGATGAGTTTAAGCCTGAAGGGTATAGAATTTGGAGCCACATGAAGTTAAATTCCCCAGGCATTGCCACTGACTTATTTACGGCGTTGACCGGGTCGGGGGAAGAAGATGTTCTGCAATGGAATATCCGCAGTCTTCTTGCCACGATTATTGAGACGCTAGAGCAGTTGGGAAAACCTTTGTCCACAGCACAACTAAGCCGCTTAGACGAAATTTTAGCTGAGGCGTGTTTTGAGTGGACGATTGACGATTTGGGGATTGTGGACGAGCCGTCGTCGTAAAGCGATACTGAAAAAGATCCAAAACTTACAGCGACCACGTGCCCTTGCCTTCGACCAAGGGTATTTTTTTTAAAAAGGAAGAGCGCATTCCCAGTATCCGCGCTGGTTTCGCTGGATAAAGTGTCCTAAGCTAGAAGCAAAGTATTGAATTTTTCGCTCAGAGACATAAGGGGTAAGAACCCAGGCAATATGCAGTATCAAGTCAAGGTTGACTAGCAAGGGCAAAAGTTTGGCGAGCATAACTATTTTGTGCAATTCTCGACCTTCTGGCAGTAATGCAAAAAAGGCGATCGAGTTGGTCAAATTTAGTCTAGCTGGCAAGGAAAAAGAGGCTAAATTTCAGTCTAGACCGCGTATTTAGACTTTAGAAACCTTTGCACACAAGGTTTCAGAAACAAAGACCAGACTTCTGAAAATCCGCGTGTCCCCGGTTCAAGTCCGGGTCCTGGCATAATTCATAATTAATTGACCTAAAACCCTTGTTCTTTCCATAGAGCAAGGGTTTTGAAGCTTCTAGGAAATCTCAAGACTCTCGAATATCCCTCTTCGGTCACTCTCCAGCTTTTCCGTACGACAAGCAATTGTCCCGGACAAGGGATCGCCACTGTCAGTATTGTCGGGAAGTCCTAAATAGCCCGATCGATTTCCCACCGTACTTTCACTGAGGCGATCGAAAATCTACTGGGGTTGTAATGGAAAGTAGGCGATCGATATACCTATCGCCATCGAACGTTCTCGACCTCCCCATCTACTCGATAAATATGCTCCCTTCCACCGGAACCCTACTTTCGGATCGATCGCCGTCTCTACAAATTTCCAGCTCCGAGGGGTTTGCCCGTTGGTTACTCGATCGCCAGCTCAGTTTGGCGTTTACCACCTATCAAACCAATCGGCTGTTTTTTATCGGTGCGAAACCCGATGGGGGGATTTGGGCGTTCGAGCGCTTGTTCGATCGAGCCATGGGACTCCATGCCACCCCCGATCGCCTGTATCTGAGTACCCGCTACCAGTTGTGGCAGCTCGATAACCTCTTGGAGGCGGGGGAAACCTACGAAGGTGGCGATACGCTCTACGTACCTCGCCAGAGCTACATCACCGGTGATGTGAACGTTCACGACGTAGCTATAGACGTATCACAAAAAATAGTTTTTGTCAATACTCAGTTTAGCTGTTTGGCAACCCTCGATCGCCACCACAGCTTCAAACCCATCTGGCAGCCGCCTTTTATCTCCAAACTCGTTCCCGAAGATCGCTGCCACCTCAACGGTTTGGCGATGGTAGACGGGCAACCCCGGTACGTCAGTGCCGTCAGTCAGTCCGATACCCCAGCCGGGTGGCGATCGCAGCGACAAAATGGCGGTTGCATTCTCGATATCCAAACCAACCAAGTCGTTTGCGCGGGATTGTCGATGCCCCATTCTCCCCGATTTTACCGAGGTAAGCTGTGGCTGCTCAACTCCGGTACGGGAGAATTCGGGTATGTCGATCTCGAACGGGGACAGTTTCAGCCGATCGCCTTTTGTCCGGGATTCGTGCGGGGGCTGGCATTCCACGAGAATTACGCGATCGTCGGCCTATCCAAACCTCGCGATCGGACGTTTCAAGGACTGGCGATCGACGAACGGTTAGCCGCTCGCAATATTCTACCGCGCTGTGGGTTGGCGGTGGTGGATCTCGATACGGGAAAAATCGTGGCGGGGTTCGAGTTCCTCGAAACGGTGAAAGAAATCTTCGACGTTGCCGCGTTGCCGGGGGTGCGGCAGGCGCGCGTGGTGGGGTTTCAAACTGACGAAATCGAGCGGTTGGTATCTTTTCCCGGTTCTGGCGGGTTAGTGTCCGTGCGGCCCACTGTTGGGGCGAGTGCAACAGCCGCGATGGCAGCGACTTCCACTCCGACGCGCATTCGCTACCAGTTGGTTTGCAACCTCGATGCCGCCCACACCCAAGACTACGATGCCCTCAGCTTTCCCAGCCTGAAAAAACGGTGGCAGACTTTTACGCAACGGGGGGAACTCATCGGCATTTCCGCCTCCATTCACGAGCGCATTGTTGGCATGGCGATCGCCGAAATTTTGCCGCCCCAACAAGATACACCCAATACCGCCGAACTGATTTCTATCTTCGTCCGGCCCGAAGAACGCAGACGGGGAATCGGCACCAATTTGGTGAAATACCTCGAAACGGCCCTGGGCGATCGAAATTGTACCCAAATTTCCGTGCAGTACCAAGCCAGCCAATTGACCCAGCTTGCTTGGGAACCCCTGCTGGCACAGCGACAGTGGCAGCCCCCCCAAACCACCTACCGATTGTACAAAACCACCACCGAGAAAATTGCCAACGCCCCCTGGTTGGCGAAATATCCCCTCCCCGAAGCCTTTGAAATCTTCCCCTGGCACGAACTCACCGCAGACGAACGGCAGGGGATCGAGAAACGGGGGGGATATCCCCAATCCCTCAACCCCAACGGAAGCGATCCGCGCCTGGAACCGAGTAATAGCTTGGGATTGCGCTACAACGGCGAGGTTGTGGGGTGGAGTATTACCCATCGCATTGCCCCAGATACCATTCGCTACTCCAACCTGTTCGTGCAGCCTCAGTTTCGGCATTTGGGGCGGGGAATTTCCCTCCTGGCAGCCTCCATCCAGCAGCAAATTGCCCAACCCATTCCCAACTGCACTTGGGCGGTGGCAGCAGATAACCCGGCAATGCAGCGGTTCGCCCAGCGTCACCTAGAACCCTTTGCCACCGGACAGTGGCAATCTCGCCAAGCCGACAAATCTCTTTAACAGCAACCCTTGACAACGTAACGAGGAATTCGATCGTGGCTATTTTTGAAAAGAAAACTGGAACCGATAACCCCTTTGACAGCGTAGATGTAGGTAGCAGCAGTGCCCCCAGCTTTGTCGATGTCGATGGCGACGGGGATTTGGATGCTTTCATTGGGGAATGGAACGGCAATCTCAATTTCTACCGCAATGACACTGGTACCTTCACCTCAGTCACCGGTACCGATAACCCGTTCAATGGCGTCGATGTGCTTAGGAGCAGTAAACCCAGCTTTACCGATGTCGATGGCGACGGGGATTTGGATGCGTTCATTGGGGAAGGGGACGGCAATCTCAATTTCTATCGCAATGAGGGTGGCTCTTTTACTGAAGTCACCGGTGCTGACAACCCTTTCAATGGCGTCAATGTGGGGCGCTACAGTACCCCCAGCTTTGCCGATCTCGATGGGGATGGAGATTTGGATGCTTTGATTGGGGAAGGGGACGGCAATCTCAATTTCTACCGCAATGAGGGTGGAACCTTTACCGAAGTCACCGGTGCTGACAACCCTTTCGATGGCGTCGATGTCGGTAGCCACAGTACCCCCAGCTTTGCCGATCTCGATGGGGATGGAGATTTGGATGCTTTGATTGGGGCAGGGGGAGAAGGTGGCGTTATGGGCGTTGTCTACTACCGCAATGACAGTGGAACCTTTACCGAAGTCACCGGTGCCGACAACCCTTTCAATGGCTTAAATGTGGGTGGCTTCAGTGCCCCCAGCTTTGCCGATGTCGATGGCGATGGGGATTTGGATGTCTCGATCGGGTTGTCTGGCGGCACGATCGAGTTTTACGAAAATACTGCCCCCGTCGCCACGATCGCCCCCGGCACGATTCCGAGCGAAGTCGGCACCACCGCCACCACCGGAACCTTCATCGTCACCCTCAGCGATGCTGCCCCGGCTGGCGGAATCACCATTTCCTACACCGTCGGCGGTACGGCCACTTCCGGCACGGATTATACTGCTCTCTCGGGAAGTGTCACTGTAGCCGCCGGGGCAACGACTGCCACGATCGACGTCACCCCCATCCTCGATACCGTCACCGATCCGGGGGAAACCGTCGAAGTCACCCTCACCGGCACTCCCACCTCCAATTACAACCTCGGCGACACCGCAACAGCCGTCCTCCGCATTGCCGACGAAACCCCCACCACTTTCACCGAAGTCACCGGTGCTGACAACCCTTTCAATAGCGTAAATGTGGGTCGCTACAGTCACCCCAGCTTTGCCGATCTCGATGGCGATGGGGATTTGGATGCCTCGATCGGGGCACAGAACGGCAATCTCATTTTCTACCGCAATGACAGTGGAACCTTCACGGAAGTCACCGGTGCCGACAACCCTTTCCATGGCCTCGATGTGGGAGATGACAGTGCTCCCAGCTTTGCCGATCTCGACGGGGATGGGGATTTGGATGCCTTGATTGGGCAACGGGGCGGCAATCTCATTTTCTACCGCAATGACAGTGGAACCTTCACCGCAGTCATCGGTGCCGAGAACCCCTTTGACGGCGTAGATGTGGGTAACCGCAGTGTCCCCAACTTTGCCGATCTTGATGGCGATGCGGATTTGGATGCTTTCATTGGGGAAGGGGACGGCACTCTCAATTTCTACCGCAATGACAGTGGAACCTTCACCGAAGTCATCGGTCCCGAGAACCCTTTCAATGGAATAAATGTGGGTTTATACAGTACCCCCAGCTTTGCTGATGTCGATGGGGATGGGGATTTGGATGCTTTCATTGGAGAATTTGACGGCAATCTAAATTTCTACCGCAATGAGGGTGGAACCTTTACCGAAGTCACCGGTGCCGACAACCCTTTCAATGGCGTAGATGTGGGTTTCTTCAGTAGCCCCAGCTTTGCCGATCTCGATGGGGATGGGGATTTGGATGCTTTCATTGGGGAAGCATTCGGCACCCTCAAATTCTACGAAAATGCCCCCACCGCCACCATTACTGCCGGAATCACCCCCAGCGAAGTGGGAACCACCGCCACCACCGGAACCTTCATCGTCACCCTCACCGAAGCGGCCCCGGCTGGAGGCATCACCATTCCCTACACCGTCGGCGGTACGGCTACTTCCGGCAGCGACTATACTGCCCTCTCGGGAACCGTCACCGTGGCGGCTGGGGCAACTACCGCCAGCATCGACGTCACCCCCATCCTCGATGCCGTCACCGATCCCGGCGAAACCGTCGAAGTGACTCTCACCGACGGCGCAACCTACAACCTCGGCGACACTGCAACCGCAGTCCTGGGCATCGCCGACGAAACCCCCACCACCTTCACCGAACGAACGGGAACTGACAACCCCTTTGACAGTGTAGATGTGGGGAGTACCAGTCATCCCGCTTTCACCGATCTCGATGGGGATGGGGATCTGGATGTATTTGTTGGGGCATGGGATGGCAATATCTACTACTATCGCAACGAGGGAAGTAGCTTTAGTGCTTTTTCCCCCACCGATGCGGACAATCCCTTCAATGGCGTTGACGTGGGGAATGGAAGCAAGCCTAGCTTTGCCGATATTGACGGGGATGGAGATTTGGATGCCTTCCTCGGCGAACAAGACGGCACGATTAATTACTATCGCAACGACGGTACGTCCACCAGTCCTAGCTTCACGGAAGTCACCGGAACGGGCAATCCTCTCAACGGGATCGATGTGGGTTTGACAAGTCATCCCAGCTTTGCCGATATTGACGGGGATGGGGATGTAGATGCCTTTATCGGCAAACGCAACAATGGTATTCATTACTACCGCAACGACGGCACGTCTGCCAATCCCAGTTTTACGGAAGTTACCGGAACCGATAACCCCCTTGACGGCATTAATTTCTCCTTCTCCCGCCCCAACTTTGCCGATCTCGACGGGGATGGAGATCTCGATTTATTACTCGGCGAAGGGGCAGAAGGTGGTCAAATCGTTCGCTACTACCGCAATGATGGCGGAAACTTTACCGCAGCTACGGGAGGCGATAACCCTTTAGATGGCGTAGATGTGGGTTCCTACAGTTCCCCCAGCTTTGCCGATATTGATGGCGACGGGGATTTGGATGCCTTGATTGGGGAAGGGAACGGCACCCTCAATTTCTACGAAAATGCCCCCACCGCCACCATTACTGCCGGAATCACTCCCACGGAAGACGGGACAACGGGAACTTTTACCTTTACCCTCAGCGATCCGGCCCCCGATAGCGGCATCGTTCTGGACTACACCGTTGCGGGTACTGCCACTTCCGGCACGGATTATACCGCCCTCTCGAGAACCGTCACCGTGGCCGCTGGGGAGACGACGGCGACGGTGAATGTAGCCGCGATTGACGATCTTACCGTTGACCCTGGCGAAACCGTATCTGTCACCCTCACTGACGGGGCTGCATACAACCTGGGAACGACGACAACTGCAGAGTTAACGATAACCGACAACGACGCCGCTGGATTCACTCTCTCGAAAACCACCGCCACCGTAGACGAATCGGGCAGTACGGATAGCTTCACCGTCGTCCTCTCCTCCCAACCCACCTCCAATGTCGTGATTCTCGTCAGCAGCGACGATACGGGAGAAGCCACAGCCACTCCTACCCCCCTTACCTTCACCCCTGCCAACTGGGATACAGCCCAAACCGTTACCGTCACCGGAGTCGACGATCATTTAGACGATGGGAACCAAACCTCTACCGTCACCCTGGAAATCGACGACGCAAACAGCGACGACAACTTCGATACCCTAGGAAACCAAACCGTCACCGTCACCACCAATGACGACGATACCGCTGGAGTAACGATCGGGACCACCAACGTCAACGCCACGGAAGGGGGGGCAACGGGTAGCTACACGGTGGTACTCGATGCCGAACCCACGGACGATGTGACCGTCAGTTTCACCACTGACAGCGAAGTAGAGGTCATTGGGGCCCTCACCTTTACCCCCGCCAACTGGGATACGCCGCAAACCGTCACCGTCACCGCCACCGACGAAACCAACATCGACGGAACCACCACCAGTACGATTTCTCACAGTACCAGCGGTGGCGGCTACGACGGCGTAACCATCGAGGATGTTACCGCTACCATTGTCGATAACGATAGTCCCAACGTCGCGATCGCCGAATCCGATGGCAATACGCAAGTGGAGGAAGACGGAACCGCCGACCGCTACGAACTTTCCCTCACCAGTACCCCCAGCGGCGATGTCACCATTACCGTCACCGCAGCCGCTGGGGTGGAAGTGAGTGGGGATAACACCAGCTTCGGCAGTACCGCGGATGTTCTTTTCACGAATGCTAACGGTCTCAATCCCCTGACGGTGTACGTTCGGGCGATCGACGACGATGATGCGGAAGGAACCCTCAGCGGCAGCATCACCCACGCCATTACCGCCAGCGACGATACCAACTATCCCACCACCCTCGATATCGGTTCCGTCATTCCGACGATTACCGATAACGACATCGCCTACGAACTGAGTCTGGATACCAGCCGCCTGGATGAAGGCAATAGCGGCAGCCAAACCCTTGACTTTACCATTACCCGCAGCGGGGCGATCGATGAAATGAGTACCGTCGATTTCACCCTCAGCGGGACTGCCAGCGACGGTTCCGACTACAACAACCCGATCGTCAGCGGGACGGATATCTCGGAGGCAGACGGAACCATTACGTTTGAAGCGGGTTCTCAAACGGCGATCGTTTCTGTGGAGATTCTTGGGGATGCGATCGCCGAACCCGACGAAACCCTGATTCTCACCCTCGACAACGCCACCGCTAGCGGGACTGCCACTCTCACCACCGACAGCCTCACCGCTTCGATACTCAACGACGACACCGCCGGAGTCACCC
Source organism: Zarconia sp. (assembly GCF_057467645.1). Lineage (NCBI taxonomy): Bacteria > Bacillati > Cyanobacteriota > Cyanophyceae > Oscillatoriales > Zarconia > Zarconia sp. Next base: position 24,496 of record NZ_JBRJXU010000063.1, on the reverse strand, counting down.
TCTCCACCACCACCCTTGACCTTGCCGAAGGGGGAACCACCGCCGATTACACCGTCCGCCTCACCAGCCAACCCACCGGTGTCGTGACTCTCGGTTTCAATACCGGAACTCAGCTAGAGGCAATCGCCGATATCGAGTTCGCACCGACCAACTGGAATATCCCTCAAACCGTTACCGTAGCGGCGATCGACGACTTGGACATCGAAGGCGAACACAGCGGCAGCATCTCCCATACCCTCGTCGGTGGCGGCTACGATGGCATCAGCATCGGCGAAATTGCCGTCACCATTGCCGATAACGATATTGCCGAAATCGAGGAGGAGGTTTCCCCACCAGAAACACCCATTTCCAACGATTCTACACCGATAGAAGAGACACAAACCCCAACCACAACCCCCACCTCAACTCAGACCGAAACAGAACAGATTCCCCCTTCTAGCACCGCTCCCGAACCTCTCGTAGAATCGATCGAATCCGATCTCTGCCACCTCGTCACCAATCCCCCCAGCTTCCCCAACCTCAATCCCACCACCAACACCCTCACCGGTACCTCCCTTATCGGCGACGACAATGACAATACCCTCGATGGAACTGGCGAAACCCAGGTGACGATAATGGCTTGGCATGGAAACGACAACCTCCTGGGGAGTTCCGGAGACGATCGAATGTTTGGCAACCAGGGAACCGATGTCATCGATGCGGGTATGGGAAACGATGCGGTATTTGCCGGACAAGGTGACGATGCGGCCCGAGGAGGACTCGGAACCGATCTGATTGCTGGAGACTTCGGAAACGATCGCCTTTGGGGTAACGAAGATAGCGATGTCATCTTTGGTAATGCTGGAAACGACTACATTAATGGGGGAGTCGGAAACGATCTAATTTTTGCCGGGAAGGATAACGATGCGATCGTCGGCGGCGACGGTGCGGACGTTATCGCTGGGGAGATGGGTTCGGATTGCTTGCACGGACAAGCCGGAAACGACATCCTGTTTGGCAATGCGGAAAATGACGTTCTCGATGGCGGCGAAGGAAACGACTTGCTATTTGGCGGTCGGGATAACGATACCCTGTTGGGAGGACTCGGCAGCGACCTACTCTTCGGCGATTTGGGGAACGATCTCCTCTCCGGGGGTGCGGGAGGCGATCGCTTCGATTTCCGCTTCGGCGACGGCAGCGACATCATTACTGACTTTGAAGATGGGATCGATTTAATCGGCTTGCAAGGTGGTTTAACTTTTACCGATTTAGCGATCGCTCAAGTGGGTAACGATACCCAAATTACGGCCACTGGATTGGTAATAACGCTGCAAGGGGTGAATGTTGGGGCGATCGATTCTGCGGATTTCGCCCTTGTCTAGAACCCATCGCTATTTATCCATCACCGATAATGCCCGATTCAACTTACCGCTAACATACCCTTCCAAATCTAGAGTGACGAAAAGAAATCCCAAATCCTGAAACGCCTTCACCAGTTCCGGCAAATCCGTTTTGAGCACGAAGTCTTGAATCTGTTCCGGGGGTAACTCAATGCGTGCCGTATCCCCTTCCGAACGCACCCGCAGATTTTGCCATCCCTGGCGGCGCAGATAGATTTCTGCCCTTCCCACCCGTTGCAACTTCCCCACGGTAATCTCTTCGCCGTAGGGAAACCGGGAGGAGAGGCAGGGTTGGGCGGGTTTATCCCACCAAGGCAATCCCACTTCTCTCGAGAGTTGCCGTACTTCGGCTTTCGTCATCCCCACTTCAGCCAGAGGCGATCGTGCCCCCCGTTCTTTCGCCGCTTGGATGCCAGGACGGTAATCGTGCAAATCATCGGCATTGATACCATCGACGACATAGGGATAGCCCCGTTGCAGTGCCAGGGGTTTGAGGGTATCGTGGAGTTCGCTTTTGCAGAAGTAGCAGCGATTGACGGGATTTGCGGTGTAGTTGGGATTTGCCATTTCGTCGGTAGTGACTTCCTCGTGGGCGATCCCGATCGCCGCAGCTTGGATGCGGGCTTCTTCTAAATCTTCAGGTAGTAGGGATGGGGAGACGGCTGTAACGGCAAGGGCGCGATCGCCGAGAACATCGTACGCAATTTTGGCAACCAGGGTACTGTCAATGCCGCCAGAGTAAGCAATCAATGCCCGATCCATTTGCTCGAACAGGGTGGTGAGGGCTTCGAGTTGCGGGTTTAAGGTTTGTTGGAGTGTCTGGCTCATGGGCGGGGAAATGTCTGCTGGAGATCGATCCGTTACATCTCTTCATACTGCCAGATTTTTTAGAAGATTGGGAAATGGATGAATTCGGAAGTCGGAATTCGGAATTCGGCAATGGGGGAGAGTTGAAGTCAGAATTCGGAAGTCGGAATTGGGAATGGGGTGTAGGGTGTGGGGTGTAGGGAGATGCGCTGATGTGGGGAGATGGGTGATGGAGAAATGGAAGAATTGGGGGGAACGGGAGCAAGATGCTCCCACTATGTACTTTTACTCTTCCTGATGTCCCCTTCGCCCCCTTCGCCCCCGAAGCCTCGCAAATCAGCAAAACTAAAGAGCGACGCTGCCGTACAAGTCGTAGACATCGGCATCCGTAATCGTTACCGGAACCATCGAACCGAGTCGCGCCGTCCCCCGGACGTACACCAAACCATCGACTTCGGGGGCAAATCTGGCCGAACGCCCGATTAATTCACCGGTTTGGGAATTTTCTTCTTCGACGAGAACGTCTACCACTTTCGAGATCGAAGCGCGGTTCTTCTTCAGGGAAATGGGTTGCTGTAACTGCATCAGGGCATCCCGACGAGCATCCATAACCTCCTGCGGTAGCTGGTTGGGAAGGTCGAAGGCGGGGGTTCCTTCTTCGGCAGAGAAAGTGAAAACCCCCACATGGTCGAATTCGTGACGACTGACGAACTCGAGAAGGTGTTGGAAGTGCTCTTCGGTTTCGCCGGGGAAGCCAACGATAAAGGTGGTACGCATCACCGCTTCGGGCAGTTCGGTTTTAATGCGATCGATAATTTCATCGTTCACCCGTCCCTGCCAGGGTCGGTTCATCGCCCGCAAGACTTCTGGGTGGGAGTGCTGGAGGGGTAAATCCAAATAGGGCAAAACGTTTGGGGTTTCCCGAATGGCAGCGATGACTTCGGGGGTGAGTCCCGTGGGATAGGCGTAGTGCATCCGAATCCAGGGAATATCGACGTTGCCCAATGCCCGCAGCAGTTCGGCGAGTTGGGGTTTGCCGTAGATATCGGTGCCGTAGTTGGTTGTGATTTGGGAAATCAGAATGAGTTCCCGTACCCCTTCGGCGGCCAGCTGTTCGGCTTCGGCAACGATCGACTCGATCGATCGCGATCGCTGATTTCCTCGCAGGTGGGGAATAATACAAAAGGCACAGCGATAGTTACAGCCTTCGGCCACCCGCAGGTAGGCAACCCCTTCGGTGGTGGTGCGATAGCGAGGCGTGGTTTCGTCAGCGATATAGGTCGGTTCTGGGGAAACTTCCGTCACTCGTTCCCCGGCTTCGACCCGTTGCACCACATTGACGATCTTGCCGTAGTCTCCCGTTCCCACCACGGCAACGGCTTCGGGTAATTCCGCGAGCAGTTCTTCTTGGAAGTGCTGAGCCATACATCCGGTGACGATTACTTTTTTACCGGCTTCGGCCAGTTCTACCAAAGTCCGCACCGATTCTTCCCGCGCTGCTTGGATAAAACTGCAAGTATTAACGATCGCGTAGTCGGCTAATTCTTCATTACTATCGATGGCGTAGCCGGCATTCGCGAGCAATCCCAGCATGTGCTCGGTATCGATGCGGTTTTTCTCGCAGCCGAGGTGAGAAATAGCGATGGTTGGCTTATTGCCCATGCGGAGTTTTGTTGGCGTGGTGTAAATTTTTGCGATCGTTATCTTACCGCTATTTTTAACGCGGTGTCAAATCAATGAAAATCGTTTTTTGGCTAATTTTTCAAGAATTTTCTATTAGTACTTTCCAGTCCGATCGTTTCTCGATGATTTATTTTTTTTGCAGCGATTAAGCATAGATTTATCTTTAAAAAAACGATCTTTTTTGGATTCTATTTTGACGATTTTAAATACTCTATAGAGTATTTTCTATAAGACCTTTCTTTAGCATAAATTCGTTCATTAAAATAAAATATGAAGATGAGCAAACTTTTGTAAATAACCCTGGGACCAACGGGTATAAATTACGTTAGACTGTAGTCGATTGTCCAATCTACGGGCAATCGACCTTTTATCGTGTCGTCGAAGTAACCCTACAAGCTATGACTGACCTGAATCGCGGCATCATGAAATTCAAGGGTGCCGATACACCCCTGGCTGTTGCAGTTTCCACCCTCGTTATTCTGGGCGGTATCGGTTTCTTGCTCTGGTGGGCTTACCAATCAGCCTACGTCGGACTACTGTAGAAATCGACCCATTCGCTCGACTTTCACTCATCCCCTAACCCAGCAACCGTCTGAGGTTAGGGAAATCTTCATCAATCCCACCTTTGATACTCGCTTCACCTAATATTCTCGCTGCCGACGTTAGGCCCCTTCTTGGAGAAGTGTGGCTCGACGTCACCGTTCTCGGGTTCATGCTACTGCTGTCGGGCTTTTTTGCCGGCTCGGAAACTGCGATTACAGCTCTCGATAACTTTAAGCTGCGATCGCTGATGAAAGACGCGGGTTCGTCGCGCTCGATCTTCCGATTGCTCCTGGAAAACCGGACCCGATTTATCATTACCCTGCTCGTAGGAAATACCCTCGTCAATAACCTCTCAGCTATTCTCACCAGCAATCTCTTCACTCTCTGGTTGGGAAATCAGGCGATCGGCATCGCGACAGCGGTTGTTACGTTTTTGGTGCTCACCTTTGGGGAAATCGTGCCCAAATCTGTGGCAATTAACAACGTTTTGCCCATTTTCATGGTGGTGGTGCGCCCGATTTATTGGCTCTCAAAACTGTTATCGGTTTTGGGAATTATCTACTTATTTGAAACCATCACCCAAACTGCCATTCGTCGCTTTCAGCCCAAAGACGGACAGCAGGGAGAATCCCTCAAAGATTTGCAACTGATGATCGATTTGCTCAGCGGCAAGGGCAAACTCGACTTGCAGAAGCACCAACTCCTCAATAAAGCGTTAATGCTCGATCGCCTCACCGCCAAAGATTTGGTGAAACCGCGGATCGAGATGCAAACCATCTCCCACCAAGCCACATTACAAGAACTGGTCAATTTGTGTTTGAAGACCGGGTATTCCCGGATTCCCGTGCAGGAAGAATCCAAAGATCGGATCGTGGGAATCGCCCATCTCAAACGAGCGTTGCATCGGCTGACAGTCATCGGTACCGAGCGCGGAAAAAAAGACGGGGTACTCAGTGCCGTCGATCCCCCGGTTTACGTTCCCGAAACCAAGCGCATCGCCGATCTGCTCAAAGAAATGTTACAACAGCGCCTGCACATTGCTATCGTCGTGGATGAGTATGGGGGAACGGTAGGATTGATTACCCTCGAAGATATTTTAGAAGAGTTGGTGGGGGAAATCTACGATGAAAGCGATCGTCCCCGCAGATTGAGCGATCGTCAAGGGATCTCGAATAAGTAATTTGAAGTCATATTCGGAATGCAACCTGACTGAACTTAGCGGTGGCTATAATCACGAGACTGTCACGAAATTTCCCCGAAGCTGTTCTGGAGAGGTCACCGAGACTAATCCCAACACCAAATTCGTCCCAGCCACGGAAATGGCAATACTAATGGGTACGTCCGGACTAATGGCAACCGTCACCACTTCAAACGTCAGATTGGCTTCGGTAAACCCTTGAGTCAAACCAATTTTATCCACCCCCGGCTGAAAATCGGTGATGGCATCGACTCGCAGAAAATCCAGTTCGTTATTAATCGTGATGCCCTTTTCCACGGGTAACACCAGGGTATCGCTCCCTTCGCCACCGACCAATAAATCCCGACCGAAACCCCCATCAAGCAGATCGTCCCCAGTCCCGCCATCGAGAAAATCATCTCCCAATCCACCCAGCAGGCGATCGTTCTCCGAGTCGCCCAAAATGACATCGTCCCCCAATCCACCCAGCAGTTCGTCAGCACCTGCGCCGCCCGAAATAAAATCGCCCCCCAAACTTCCCACGAGGGTATCTTCTGCCGGTGTCCCCACCAGACTGGTTCCAGCGATAAAAATATCCGAACTCGGCGCTTCCCATTCCGGCGTCAGAGGGGGCAGAACCACCACATCCGTCAGTGCCGTCCCATCCATCAACCAAATTTGGTTTTCTCCCGTGCCAAAATTACGGATGTGTAGGTCGGTCCGTCCGTCGCGGTTGAAGTCGCCGGCACTTTCGATCCGCCATTCCAACGGTGGCAGAATCGGCAGTGGCGCATCGCCAATGAGGGTGGTTCCGTTCATGAACCAGACGGCATTTTCACCACTATTAAAATTGCGCCAGACAATGTCCTCCCAACCATCGCCATTAAAATCTCCGGTGGCTTGGATGCGCCATGCAATATCGGGATTCGTTGATAAATTCACAACCTCCGATATCGCGGTACCGTTCATCGTCCAAATTTGAGTTTCTCCCGTGACGTAATTGCGCCACAGCAAATCCCCTTGGGTATCGCCGTTAAAATCTGTGACCCCTTCGATATGCCATTCCGGACCGGGGACGGGGGGGAGGCTATCGGCACCGATAATAGTGGTGCCATCGAGGAACCAGAGGAAATTTTCCCCGGTGGAGTGAGAGCGCCAAACCACGTCGTCCGAACCATCGCCATTAAAATCTCCCGTCCCGGACAAGCGTAGCAGCGGATCGAAAACCGTCGGCAGGGGAACGCCATTGGTGACGAGCGTTCCGTTCATCAGCCAGATAACGTGGCTACCGCGATCGGTGTCTCGCCAAAGAATATCGGGGTTGCCATCACGGTTGAAGTCGGACATATTGTTTCAGCAATTGGGTTATGAGTGACCTCGAGCGGTGAATGTTATCGGTGACAACAGTGGGTCGATCGCCCAGACGAAATGGGAATCGCAATTGTTTCGACCCAGAGGATTTTTGAGATCCTCCCCATGTCGATCCGGGTGCACCCACACTCTAGTGGAGATCGGGTATTTCACACAGGATAGGGGCAATTAGCTTGCCTGGCCATGTAACCTTCGGGGTTTATCGTTGCGGTTCCCCCACCTTGGGGCTGTCCCCAGCATAACCAATGTCTGTGAAATCGAGGCAATTACCGGAAAAAGAGCATAGGCTAGTGTAGTTAGAGATATACCATCATTTCAAACCTTCAAGCGCGAAAAAATTGGTGTCTCCCTGTCTGGATCGTTTGCCCCCTCAACCTGACAAAAAATCCACACTTTTTTCGAGGTAATGGTTCGAGTCCAAGTTGGAGGGAACGATCGAGGGTAATTCACACGAAAAACACCAGTTCTGTGAGGTCAAAACCTGTGTTTGAGCGCGATCTAGAATTTGATACGATGAAGTAAAATCTTCAGCATTTACCCAAACCCATCGGGCATATGAGTCAACTCAATAATCCTTCTCTCAAACAACTTCCTCGCCACGAAGCGGCGGAGGTGATTCCCTTAAACCAAGAAACGTCCATCCTCGATTGGCTGCAAGCGACAGGACGTCTCATCCCCCGCGATGATGACGAACAGGCGTCACCCCAACAAGATGACGGTCTCGATGGACTGATTGTCGATGATGACGTCTCTTACGATGAGGACGACGATGACGATGCGTAAATTGCGCTCGTTGCAATGAGGATTCATCATTGAAACAGCGTTCGCGAAAACGATCGATCCCCAAAGGGATAGCGTTTTCAATCTGGTTCCGCTAGGATAGCGGTGCGATCTGGGCGATGCAATATGGAATAATAAATTCCTGAGCCAACAATCGCCTTGTCCGGTGTGTAAGGAGTCAAAAAATTTCGTGGATACCAACTTTTACAGCAGGCGAATTCAAGTTTCGGGAACTGCTTTATCAGGATGCTTAGGAATCGGTTTGAGTCTAGCGGCGCTAGCCTTAGACTTAGAAGCCGATCGGCTGACCTCCATTGCGTCATCTCTGGTTCTTCCATTATTGCTCTGTGCGGCGGTTTGTGCGAGTCTCGGCTATTGGGCGATTCCCCTACTCCGAGCGCTAAAAACCGGTCAAATTATCCGCGAAGACGGACCTCAAGCGCATCTGAAGAAGGCGGGAACCCCCACCATGGGCGGGATATTTTTTGTCCCCACCGCCGTGACCATTGCGCTACTGTGGTCCGGAGTCTTCGGTGCGGTTTCCCCTGCGGACATGACCCTTCTGTTGGCGGTTTCTCTACTGACCTTATCTTACGGGGCGATCGGCTGGATCGATGACTGGCAGGTCATTCGCCGTAAATCCAACAAGGGCATCTCTCCGAAGATGAAACTTGCCTTGCAAATCGGATGCGGGGCGGCATTTTGTTATTGGTTGAGCCTGCAACCCAATTTTGAGAGTTTAACCTCCATTGCAATTCCATTGGGATTATCCATCCCCTTGGGTCTTCTCTTTTTACCCCTAGCCGGATTCGTCCTCGTCGCCGAAAGCAACGCCACGAACCTCACCGATGGGGTTGATGGGTTGATGGGCGGAACCGGCGCGATCGCCTTTTTGGGACTCGGAGCAGTGGTGGCACCCACTTCTCCCGCTCTCGCCACCTTCTGTGCTTGCATGAGCGGCGGATGCCTGGGTTTCCTCGTCCACAATCGAAACCCGGCACAGGTATTTATGGGCGATACCGGTTCCCTACCCCTGGGAGCGGCTTTGGCTGCCGTTGGCATTACCACCAACCACCTGTTTGCCTTGTTCGTCCTCAGTGGTTTGTTCTTCGTTGAAACCCTATCGGTCATCCTCCAGGTTGGATATTACAAAGCCACTAAAAATGCAGACGGTGTTGGGAAGCGATTGTTCCGGATGGCTCCTTTACACCACCACCTCGAACTGTCTGGATGGACGGAACGTCAAGTGGTAGGGATGTTTTATTTCGTGGTGGCCGTGCTGGCATTTACTGGCATTGCTTGGTTTTAGGGAGAAATGCTTCGAGATCTGCGATCTCCGATCTCGAAAACACAGTAAAAGCTCGAATGAAATCGTTATTCTTTCGTTCGTTTCAAGCTTTCACAAGATTGCCGGTAAGACGCAATCGTATCGAGTTGGCGCTCGTCGAAGTGCATTGTTATTTCATGCCCCGTTGCCGAATCTAAAATCTGGGTACATCGAAGATTTGGAACCTAAACGTTTCGGGCTCTAAATTTTATAAATTTTAATGTCGAGATGGTAAAGAGAGCGTGCCAAGCGACTGAGTTTAGGGTCTGAATCAAAATATAGCCGTCGCCATCGGGTCAAATCCCGATCGTCTCGCGAGGTCGGGAAGAGTCAGACCCGCCAGGGGAAATGCCCGAGCCGCCGACCCGAGGCGAACTCGAGCCGTTTGAGAATTTAGGCTTAAGCTGGGAGGCATTTGAAGATTACTACGATCGCGAAAGACCTCCCATTCGGCGATTCCGGATTTTGTATGCAGCCTCAAATCATGGGTGACCGTGGGCTGCCTTCACTCGCAAGTGAAAACCGAACAAATCTTGACTTCGAGGATCCAAGCTCTCAACGGTCGGATTCTTCCGGTTCACTATACTATTCTGTGACAATCCGTAAAAACCTTTCACGGAATCAGGCGATCCGAAATCCGGTCGAATGAGAATGACCCTGCCATCGTGCCTCGCGAACCGAATTCCCCGCAAATGTCACCTGCGAACCATTTCTATCGTTCCCTTCGTGGTGCAAATTGTCGCCACTGTCGGATTGACCGGTTGGCTATCCTTTCGGAACGGACAAGCAAGCGTCCGGGATGTTGCAGAGAAATTATCCTCAGAAATCGGCGATCGCATTGGGGAAAATGTCAGAAGTTACACCGAAATCTCGCACCTCTTCCTGCAAATTAAAGCGGCTGAAGTGCGATCGGGGGAACTGGATTTAGAGAATTTCGCCGTTCTCGAACGACAGTTTTGGGATTCGACGCAACTGACCTCCGCCGTTTCCTTCATCTACTACGCTAACGAACGGGGAGAGTTTATCGGCATCAATCGCTACGAGAACGATCGCCCGATTTTGTGGATACTCGACAAACCCGATATTCCCCAACTGAGTTTCTACCAACTCGCTCGACCCGGAGATCGCGATGGATTTTTGCGCCGCGAACCCTACAATCCCCTCACCCGTCCCTGGTATCGGGAAGCCGTTTCAGCAGGGGAACTCACCTGGTCTTCGGTTTATCCCGACTTCGCCCGCCCCATTTTAGTGGTCAGCCCCATGCTACCGCTCTACACTGATACCGGAAACTTGCAAGGGGTGTTGGCGATCGATCTCACCCTAGAGCAAATCGGGGACTTTCTGGGGCAGCTCAAAATCGGCCAGTCAGGTCTTGCCTTCATCGTCGAACCCTCCGGAAATCTGGTGGCCAGTTCCGATGGGGAATTGCCCTTCATCGAGACCGAGGCGGGAAAACAGCGACTTCACGCCACCCAAAGTCCCAATCGAGAGATTCGATCGCTCGCCACAGAGCTAGAGAAACAGTTTGGCAGCTTCGATCGCATCCCCGCCAAACGCCCACTCGTTCTCGAGATCGAGAACGCCCGACAATTCGTCAACGTGACCCGATTTCAAGACGATCGCGGTCTCGATTGGTCGATCGTCGTCGTAGTCCCCGAAGCGGATTTTATGGCGCGCATTGCGGCGAATACTCGCAACACGATTATTCTGTGCTTGGTTGCCTTGGGCGTCACCGCCACCATCGGATTCCTCAGCGCCCGCTACATTACCCAACCCATTCTTCAAGTTATCGAAGCCAGCCAGAAAATTGCCACCGGTCAATGTGCTGCCCCCGTCGAAGCCCGAGGTATCGTCGAACTCGAATTGCTCGCTCGCGCCTTCAATAAAATGAGCGCCGATATCAAATGCTCTCACGCCCAACTCACCGGTCGATCGGAATCCCTCGAACGCAAAGTCCGAGAGCGCACCCGAGAACTCGAAGAGCAAATCCGCCTCAGCGAAGCCGCTCGCCAAACCCTTGCCGACACCCAAGTGCGCTTGCGCGAATCGGAAGAAAAATTCTCCACGGCTTTTCGCTGCACCCCCCACCCCATCACCATCACTCGACTCAGCAACGGACAGCATATCGAAGTTAACGATACCTTTCTCACCATTACCGGATACAGTCTCGAAGAGATTCTCGATCGCACTGCCCTCGATCTGAACTTATGGGTGGATACTAACGATCGAATCCACCTGTTTGAGACCCTAGAAGCCGATGGGAAAATCTCCAATCTCGAATTCGAGTTTCGCACCAAATCCGGTGAGGTAAAGACCGCCTTACTCTCCTGCGAAATTATCAATCTCGGCGGGGAGGAATGCCTGCTTTCGGTAACCACCGATATTAGCGATCGCAAACAAACCGAAATTGCCCTCGAACAGGCCAAAGAAGCCGCTGAAAAAGCCAACCGCACCAAAAGCGAATTCTTGGCGAACATGAGCCACGAACTGAGAACCCCCCTCAACGCCATCCTCGGCTTCAGCCAACTGATGGCTCGCAATCGGGCCTTTGCCTCTGGTGCCCGGGAACTCGAGATTATCAACCGCAGTGGCGAACACTTGCTCGAACTGATTAACGACATTTTGGAAATGTCAAAAATCGAAGCCGGACGGACAATTTTCCACGAAATCCCATTCGATTTATACCGCTTGCTCGATACCCTGGCGGAAATGTTCGCCCTCAAAGCCCAATCGAAGGGACTCGCACTCATTTTCGATCGCGACCCGGCCACCCCTCGCTACGTCAAAACCGACCAAAGCAAACTGCGCCAAGTCCTGATCAACCTCGTGGGCAATGCCATTAAATTTACCCAAACTGGAACGGTGATGCTCGGTGCCGGACCCCGAGAAGAAGACCCCGGTTCCGACCCCATCTGGCTGTACTTTTCCACCAGCGATACCGGTCCCGGCATTGCCCCCCAAGATCTCGAAAGCATTTTCGATCCCTTCGTCCAAACCAGTACCGGACAGCAGTCTCAAGGGGGAACCGGTTTGGGATTGCCCATCGGTCGTCAGTTCGTGCGGTTGATGGGGGGTCAACTTCAGGTTGAAAGTACCTTAGGCGAAGGCAGCCGATTCTATTTCGAGATTCCCGTTCGCCCGGTGGCAATGGAGGATGTGGAAACTCAAACCCCCAGCCAGCAAGTAGTAGGTCTCGAACCCGGTCAACCGGACTATCGCATTTTAGTCGTCGATGACGTGATGGAAAATCGCCTATTGATGGTGCGTATCCTCGAATCGATCGGGTTGAACGTCTTAGAAGCAGCAAACGGTCGAGAAGCCGTTGAAATTTGGGAAAACCAGCGACCGCACTTAATCTGGATGGATTTGCGAATGCCGGTGATGGATGGGTTTGAAGCCACCCGGCAAATTCGATCGCGCGAAGCACGAGATCCGGACGCGGCAACAGCAACACCAACGGCGATCGTGGCTCTTACCGCTAGCGTCTTGACCCAGAAACGAGATTTAGTCATCGCAGCCGGTTGCGACGATTATGTCGTTAAACCTTTCACAGAAGCCCTGATTTGGCAGAAAATGGCGCAATATCTCGGCGTTCGCTACCTCTACAAAACCCAGAAAGACAAAGACGTCGTACCTCCGGAAGTCGAACCTATTTCCCAACTGACGCGGGAACACCTATTGGTCATGCCACCGGAGTGGATCGCGCGACTTCACCAAGCCACCCTCGTCGGAGACGATCTGTTAGCGATCGATCTAATCGGACAAATTCCCCAATCTCAAGCTCCTCTGGCTGCCGCCTTGACCGATTTAGTGGAAAATTTCAGTTTCAATCTCCTCGGGGAGTTGACTCAAGGGGAGACGCGGTGATGGGGGGATGGAGACAAGGGAGACAAGGGGGACAAGGGGACAAGGGGACAAGGGAGACAAGGGAGACAAGGGAGACAAGGGAGACAAGGGAGACAAGGGAGACAAGGGAGACAAGGAGAGGGGAAGAGTGTAACAACTAAACGAGTTGTCAATTGTTCCTGCCTACCTTCATCAGTGTTCTAATTGATGTGGTAGCGGCCATCGCTTGTTCGGTTGTTGCCAATGTTGGAAAAGGAAATATGCCGATACCCTAGTATTAGTTGGTAAAACAATCGTCTTTCCAAACCGGCAACGAACCCTTGTAAGAGTTACGTCCTCGCGTTGTTAACTCCTACATCTAGTTCTTGAAGGTTTTGAAAACGCCAGATTTACCTCAACGGTACGGCAAACCCGCAAATAGTGGCATCAATGCCTCGCGCGAGGATTGCGTCGAGACCTAATGACATTTACGGCAACTGCCCGGTGGCAGGAGATGATGGGTGCGAAGAAAATCGCTCACCCTCAAGACCCAAGCCGATATAGCAGGGGCATGATTTCATTGCAAAAAAACGATCGATCGAAATTGATGTATCCCCTAAAGAAATCGAACGCAAGCGCTAGATTGAAGGCGGATTGGAGCAACGTCAAGGTTAACTTAGGGATATCAAGGAGGTAAATCCGAGTGGTTCGAGCGAGTGTAGAATCGATCGAGAGTCTTCCCACCTTAAGTGAAGTGTTGGCAGGGTCTCAAGCCGAGCGGAGCACGACCGCGATCGCAGACCCCAAATCGCTGCCTCAAGCGGCATGGGAAGTACAACGACAATGGCAAGGGGCGATCGCCGCCATCGGGCAGATGCTCGGGCAGATCGTCGAAGAACCATCCACCCAGCGACCAGTGGGGTTAATTTTATCAAATTCGGTCGCCATGCTGGCGAGCGCTTCTTTACTCGGACGCTTGGCTGCCTGGAACTTTACCACGACAGGTCGGCATATCCGGTCACTGCCGAGTCATCGATTATCCGATGGTGCGGAATCGGTTATTCATGGCGATCGAACCGGTACGATCGTTCTAGGTGACGGCGACCCGATGGAAGTGGAGCAATTTTGCTGGGTACTCACTCATCAATTTACCTTGGTGGCAGCACGAGGTATCGATCCGGTGGGAATGCCAGCGTTTCAGTTTTCTTTCGATCCCGAGACGGTCAAAAAAGCTTGGAATTGTTTGCGGGGTCGGATCGTGCGTGCAGAGCAACCGGGCGCCCTCAAACAACTCGATCGCCTCGTTGGTGAGTTTGCCATCGTCGAACCCGATTACAAAACCGTTACCCGCTTTACTCGGCTGCTACTCGAAAATCTGCCGCTGCCAGATGCTCCCACTACGAACAAGAGACCTCGACGGCTAGAACCAATTTCGACCGCGAAACACCACACGCGATCGCCCCACGTTCGTTTTGCATCCCATTGCCATTCGAGACCCGTTGCAGAGTCGGGAAACGCGAACCGGACCCCATCCCCCGAAGCGGAATCCACTCCGCCGGATATCGAACTCTTGCAAGCCATCGCTCATGAAGTCCGCACGCCGCTGAGTACCATTCGGACGCTGACGCGATTGTTGCTCAAACAGCGGGATTTAGCCCCGAAAGTCGTGAAATGGCTCGATGCCATCGATCGCGAGTGCAGCGAACAAATCGAGCGTTTCGGTCTGATTTTCAACGCCGTGGAACTCGAAACCAGCCAGGTTCGACGCGATCGCGTGCATCTGACTCGGACTTGTCTCGAGCGAGTCGTCAGTAGTTGCATTCCCCGGTGGGAGAAGCAAGCCAGCCGACGCAGCCTGAAACTCGATGTCAAACTCCCCCCGACGATGCCCCAAGTGGTGAGCGATCCGACGATGCTCGATCGGGTTTTAACCGGAACCGTGGATAACTTTACCAGTAGCGTACCGGCCGGCAGCCACGTCACCGTGCAAATTGCCCTGGCAGGCGATCGACTCAAATTGCAGTTGAAAGCGCGCGGAAAGTCAGTCGGATGTAGCGATCGCACCTCTTCTCTCAAATCTATCGGTAAGTTGTTGATGTTCCAACCGGAAACGGGGAATCTCAGCCTCAATTTGTCGGTGACGAAGAACTTATTTCAAGCCTTGGGGGGAAAGCTGATCGTGAGGAATCGCCCCCAGCATGGGGAGGAACTGACGATTTTTCTACCCTTGGAGTGAAGGGGAGATGGGGTGTGGGGTGTAGGGTGTGGGGTGTAAGGTATGAAGTGACAAAGAAGAATATCGCCTCCCCTCACTTATTCCGCACCCAATGTGACGACTGCTATTGGACGAGTGTGGCTTCAAATTCTTCGAGTGCCTGGAAACTCCCCACTTGCCACGATCGTTCGACGGTATGAGGGACGATGTGGATGATGTCGATGTCGGGGAACGTTGGACTGGTTTTGGATTCGATGTATTTTCCGGCTTCGAGGAGATAAATTTTGAGCCGTCCGCTATCGTAAATCCACACTTCCCGAACACCGATCGCAGTATAGGCATCGATCGTTGTTTTTGAGGTGACATCCGTTTCGATCGCCAAGTCCGGTGGGGGATCGCCCGGTTGCAAGCGGCGACGACCGATTATTTGTTGGTAGTTTTGGATATAAAAGCAGGCATCGGGTTCGACTCCCGCTAGCCCAGTTCGTTTGAACGTCGTAGAACCAAACGGTTGATATCGCCGACCTGTTGCTTTGAGTAAGGTTTTGACCAAATCGGAGATTAAATCGTTGGGAAGTTCGTGTTCGGGTAGGGGAACCATAATTTCCAAAGTGTTTTGGCTGTATGCCACTCGGGCCGATCGATGTTCTCCAATTTCTTGCAAAATCGCTTCGTATTCTGCCCAACTCACATTCGGAATGGCGATCGAACTTCCCGGTGCGAGTTCGATTTGGCTGACGGGTTTGAGAACGGGGGTGGCAAAGGTCATCACGCGAATTGGCACGCTCGCCAGTGGTAAGAAACGATCGATGTTATTGAGTGTAACGCAGGCTCAACCCAGCTCGATCGCACTTGCTATAGTAGGATATTCACCTACCTTGCACGTCGAGTCCCATGAAATTGTTCTGGTCTAAATCCGGCTTGTACGGCATTCTCGCCCTGTTGAGTGCGGTATCGATTTTCCTCTTCAAAAATGTTAGTCGGGCGCAGGAAACCGTCACTATCAAAGTATTGATGCAAGCCTTGGAAGCCGCCCAGTGGGAACCGTTAGAGGCAGCATTTGAAGCCCAAAATCCCGATATCGACTTGGAAATCGTCGAGGGTCCCAACGCCACCAACTTAGTGGAAGATTTATATACCTCGTCGTTTCTCCTGGGGGATTCTCCCTACGACTTGGTGTATATGGATATCGTCTGGACGCCCAAGTTTGCGGCGGCAGGTTGGTTGGCCGATTTGTCCGATCGCATTTCCGAGGAAGAGTTGGGTCAGTTTCTGGCGGGGGATGTCAATGGCGGACGCTACAACGGTCAGTTGTATCGGATTCCCTTCCGTTCCGATGCCGGGATGCTGTACTACCGCCAAGATTTACTCGCCGAGGCGGGATATCAGCCGCCACAAACCACTCAGGAGTTGATGGCCATTTCCCAGGATTTACAAGATCGAGATGTGGTGGAGTGGGGATACGTCTGGCAGGGCAAGCAATACGAGGGACTCGCGGCGATGTTCGTGGAAATTCTCCACGGTTTCGGTGGTTTTTGGATCGATCCGGCAACGAAAGATGTGGGACTTGATGGAGAAGGGGCGATCGCGGCGATCGAGTTTTTGCGCGATACGATCGATTCGGGAGTCTCGCCGGGGGGAGTGACGACCTACCAAGAAGAAGAAACTCGCCGTTTCTTTCAAAATGGCACCACTCTCTTTCTGAGAAATTGGCCCTACGTCTGGCGGTTTGCCAATGAGGAAGGGTCGCTAATTGCTGGAAAAGTGGCAATTAAACCCATGGTTGCCGCCCCTGGAGAAAGTAGCGGTGCAACTCAAGGGGGTTGGGGTTTGGGAATGGTGAAGACGACCAAACATCCCGATGAAGCGTGGCGGGTTATCGAGTTTATCACCAGCGAGGCGGCGCAGAGACGGTTCGTCCTAGAAACGGGATACGTACCTTCGCGGCGATCGCTCTTTAACGATGCCAAAATCGTTACCGAATACGGTCACTATCCCCAACTTTTGCAAGTGCAAGAGTCGGCCGTGTTGCGCCCCCCGATCGCCCAATACGCCCAGGCTTCCGATATTTTACAACGCTATTTGAGTGCAGCCCTGACCGAGCGCATGAGTCCGCAAGAGGCAATGCAGGCAGCCGCAGATGAAACGCGCCGATTGTTAGGGACTAAGTGAGGATTGAAACGGGGAAAATTATGACGCAAGATACGATTCGGAATCGAGAACAAAAAACAGGTTGGCTTTTGGTCGCCCCCGCATTAGTCATTCTGTTATTGGTATACGCTTACCCCATTTTGCGAGCTTTTTGGTTGAGTTTATTTACCCAAAATTTAGGCACGCAATTACAGCCAGAATTTTCCGGTTTAGCTAATTACGGACGGATGATGGGGGATGGAAGGTTTTGGCAAAGTTTGTGGAACACGACGATTTTCACTTCAATTGCCCTAGCGTTTGAATTGACATTAGGTATGGGGATTGCCTTAGTGTTAAATCGGGCATTTCGCGGACGCGGATTTGTCAGAACAATTGCCATTCTTCCTTGGGCGCTACCCACAGCTATTATGGCGCTGGCGTGGACGTGGATTTTTAACGACCAATTCGGAATTTTAAACGATATTTTATTGCGATTGGGGTTGATTCAAGAGGGAATTAATTGGTTAGGCGATCCGACCCTAGCGATGATGGCTGTAATTACGGCGGATGTGTGGAAAACGACATCCTTTGTGAGTATTTTGCTACTGGCAGGATTGCAATCGATTTCAGAAGATTTATATGAAGCTCACGCTATTGAAGGTGCAACACCCTGGCAGAGTTTTCGGCAAATTACTCTACCCTTATTAATGCCCCAAATTCTAATAGCTGCCCTCTTTCGATTCGCTCAATCTTTCGGGGTATTTGACCTGGTACAAGTGATGACGGGGGGAGGACCAGCCGGTTCGACGGAGATGGTTTCCCTGTACATTTACGCCACGGTACGGCGCTATTTAGACTTCGGCTACGGTGCAGCGTTAGTGGTGGTGACCTTTATTATTTTGGTGGTGGTGGTTGCCCTGGCTTTTTATTTGCTGGGTAAAGTTCGTCGATCGGCAGGAGTTTGAGTAATAATTAACAATTAACAATTAACAATTAACAATTAATAATTAGAGTTTAGAAAAATTTAACCCCGCGAGCCATAAAACCCTTATCCTGATGAGATTTGATAGTTTTAAGAGATCTCAGAGGATTGGCAATCCAAAATGCTCACCTTGTCAGGGTTGTAGCCTTCGCAATCAATTTTTTCTCTAAACTCCAATTAATCAACATAGGGCATGAATATTTAATTTGTAAAAAAAATCAAAATATTTATTAAATAAACGTTATTTTTTCTGAAAAAATAAAGGAAAAATTTAGGTCGAGTCTTCGTCAATCTGGTGGGGGTCAACGGCCGTTGACTCCTACCATCTTTATTGTTAAACATTAAATGTCCGAAACCCTCTGCGCGTCGCTATAACGAAACTAGCACGGACTGCGATAAGTTTTTATTTCATTTTTATCCGATTCCGATTGCGAATATTCGATCGAATCCCAAGGCTAGAATTGGACTATGACTTTAATCGAAGCAGTTCGATCGGGAAATCTCGATCGCGTAAATGCAGAAATTGCTGCCGGTGCGGATGTTAATTTACCCGCCGACGATGCCACCCCTTTAACCTTTGCAGCGGCAGCCGGACGCAAAGATCTCGTTCGTACCTTAGTTCGGGCAGGGGCAGATGCCAATTGGCAAACTGAAAACGGCGATACGGCGATGATGCTGGCGGCGATCGCCGGACAGACTGCAATTTGCGAGTATCTGGCCATCTTAACGGAACCGAGCGAATGCCAGCGCGCCATCCAACACCTCCACGCCATAACTCCACCCGATATTAACGATCGAGTCGACGATTTTATCGCGGCGGCGGCAACGGGAGAGGCGATCGAACCCTTCCTCGCAGCGGGGATTAATGTGGATGGGTTGGGAAAAACTCCGCTCTACAAAGGAAAAACCGCCCTGTATTTAGCGGCGCGCAACGGACAAACAGACACCGTGCGGCAACTCCTCGCGGCCGGAGCAAATCCAGATATCGTCATCGACAGAGACGATCTTTGGGCGGGGAAAGCGCGAGATTGTCCCCGATGCCAAACTCGTTTTACCGCCGTTGCCGATAGAGGGCAATGTCCGAACTGCAAGTGGGAGTTCCACGCCAGCTTACCCGACTACGATCCCAAAGCTCGATCGAATCCCTCAGATCGAGTCATCGTCGATGAAAGCCAGCCAGGTCGAAAGATAACCTTCCGCCCTCAAGCGTTGTCCGATTGGGCAGTACCTAAATTTCACGATATTTGGTCTCGCCACACCCCCTTAATGGCAGCAGCGCGCATGGGACATCTCAATGTAGTGCGGCTGTTGCTCGATGCCGGAGCGAGTCAGGAAGATAAAACGCGCTGGAATCCCCCATCGCCCCTGTATCGCGCGGTGGAAGGGGGGCATCGAGAGATTGCCCGAATTTTAATCGATGCGGGTGCGGTACTCGATCGATTTGAAGGAACATCCACAGACGCTCGCACCCCTCTGATGGTGGCAGTGGAAAAATCAGATCTGGCTCTGGTGGATCTGCTCTTGGAAGTGGGAGCTAATGTCAACGCACGGGGCGAGTTCGGGCGTTCGGCGCTGGTGGTGGCCGCAGAACTGGGACTGGAGGAGATGGTGCGACGGTTGCAAGAGGCAGGAGCGATGAGATTCGGGCGGTTGGCAAGCCTCTTGATGAGCGAAGCGATCGCACTGGCTACATCTGGTTGCTGGAGAGCAAAGTACTTCATCCCTATTCCCCATTCCCCATTCCCCATTCCCCGCCCTCACCGGAAACAGTCTTATCCAAAACTGACGTTAAAGTAAGGAAAAAGAGCGCTCTGACCAGGCGCAGAGAGCCTAAGACAGTCGATTTGGGAAAGCAAGGCAAGAACCGTCGGGTCAAACATGCAGCCATGCCGTAGGGGTCAACGGCCGCATTCCCCCTGCAAGATTTATAAAAACTCAACCCGAATTTATTGTCCGCACCCGCCATGCGCTTAGCGATAAAGCGTCAGTCCTGAGATAGCTATTATTGAAAGCATAGTCGCGATCCTCCAAAAGATAACAGATTGCCTCATGAATCGAATTCAAACTTTAACTGCTGCGGGATTGACTCTTCTCTGGGGAGCTGGAGCCACGCGACTTCCTCAATATCCAGCTGATGCCCACACGGCCGGAGCACCGGCCGTCGCCGACGAAAACGGCGATTACACGCGCCGCACCGACCAAACCCACTGGCAAGTCGTCGATCCCGACCCCAACGGTCTCAACTGCCGAATGGCTGGCACGTTGGAGGATTATTACCGCAGCGATACCTCCCCCAAGATTCTTGATTTCCCGGTCGTAGCAACACTGGAGTCAGATCTACTCTTCGAGGTTCAAGCGACTCCTGCCGGATGGGTAAATTTCGGGGACGATCGGGGATTGCCTTGGTTCTACGTAGCCGAACGGGAGTGCTTCGTTCGGGCTAACAGCAGTTTTATCGTCCCGACTTCCCATTAAGGGACTTGCGGGTTAATCATGTACCCATCAAGTTTTTTAGATTCTGGAACACAGGTTTTCTGGTAGGTACTTTATTTCTTTGCACATCCCTTATAACTGGACGCAACAGGTGCCGGAGTATTTTGGGTTCGATCCCTTCAACCCCGAAGATTGGCAAGGCTTTTTTCTTCAGTACGGGGGCTATCACAACCCATTCCCCTCAACGAACGGGGTCAGCGGGTGAGCCAAGCATTGGGATTGGCGTTGCTGCGGTGGCAGGGTTGCGATCGAGGAATTGAAGCGATTGGGTTGCGTTGGGCGACGCTCGCTGGAGAGTTGTTACCGTTGTCCCAGGAGATTGCCGAACAAGAACGAGAACGAGCCGAAAAAGCTGAATCTCAACTAAACTCCTGCGCGCTGGAGCTATTGAGAGAAGGGATGAGTGTGGAGCGGGTGGCCCGGTTGACGGGACTTTCGGAAGAACGAGTCAGGGATCTGAGCGATCGAATAGCTGGAGATGAAGGGTAGGATTGGGAAATGCAGTCGGGGAATAATTGACCGAGCGATCGCATCCTACCCTCTCGATTCTCAGGATTCATGGGCGACATTCCGAGCTTGCCAAGCCAAGTCCAACACTTTCGTCCAGCGTTTTTGAGCTTGCTTGGGGGTGCACTTGAGGGCTTTAGCAATTTGGGCTTCATCGGTACCGGCTTGCTTGAGTTCGAGGAGCTGTTGCTGTTGGGGATTCAGTTGTCCCAAGAACTCCTGCCACTGCCCCGGAGACATGCCCAAGTTTTTATCCAAGTCGGCGCCCAACCACTGATGTACGAGCTTCCAGTTGTGGGTGCGGGCGAACTTCTCCACGTGGTACTTGAAACGCTGTTGCAAGTAGTCGCGCTGGCGGGAGGACAGACCCAGGATTTCGTCGATTTCGTGGGCGGGTAAATCTTGCAACTTCAGGGTGAGGTAGTCCACGCAATCGGACTGACCTTGACCGGCGAGGTAGTCCATCAGGGAGTGAATGACCCGATCGCGCATCACCGCTTCGGAGGGATCGACAGCTTCGGACACCATTTGTTCCCGTACTTGCTGCATGGCGGCAGAACGGCTGTGCATTTCGTTTTCTTCCCCTTTTGCCGATTCCACGGCTAGTTCCATGTCGATGGAGGTTTCGGGGGGCTGACCTTTAGCAAAGCTCTGGGCGCGCAGAATCACCAACTGCTGGGATTTGCGACCGGGGAGAGAAATGCGGCGCTTGGCATACTGCTCGGTGAACGCCATGTATTCAGCCAGTTCGACGCGGGTGCGGGGAGAGTAGTTTTCGGCGACTTCGTGTTCCCGACGGAAGGCGCGGAGGACTTCGACGTAGAAGTTTTGCAGGAAGTCTTCGATCAGGTTGTAGCGCGCTTGGAATCCGAATTGGGCTTTGGCGGGGGCAACGTGGCGGTACACCATGACGCTCAAGTTGCTGTGGAGTTCGACCCGTCCTTTTTGGGAACCTAACTCGTAGTATGCGAAGATTTTACCGAGCCGATGGCGCGCCAGGGAGATTTGCCAGGTTTCGACTTCTCCAGAATCTTGAATCCGGTGGCTCTTATCGCAGATGCGGGTGACTTCCCGAGCGATACGTTCGGCGACGGCAACGGCACTGCGGGAGGTGGATTTCAATCCCCCTTGCAATTCTTGAAGAACGAACCGAGCGAGGGCTTGAATTTCGGCTTCGTCTCCGTTGCGATCGTCGTTGGGCACGTTAGAACTCCGGTCTTGGGGCTGGGCGATGGCTGCTGGGGTTTGGGAGACCCGAACTGCGGGGGTGAGGGTGGGGGTGGTGGAGTTTACGAGTTTTGTTTTCATCCTGATTAGCCTCGGGTAGCGCACTAAAGTGAAATGTCGGGGGGTCGTTGCTTGAATCTCAACTGTCCACATTTCAAATGTAGGATGCGCCGCTTTTGGGAGGGGAGCGTAGGTTGCCAGTATCGAAAGCGAAAAAAGTAGACGCAGCCACCTCGCGAATTAGCCGAGGGATGGAGGAGAAATCGTGCCGCAAAATTCCCTTGCCTTTAAGGGGATAAAAGCCTTGCCAGGTAACGGTTTTAGGGCTTAAATTACCCTAGATTCTCGACGCTGAGAAAAAGAGGACGATCGCCAAACTGGTTTTTGGAATGCGTCCAATTGCCCAATTGGTACACCTCAGTCGAGATCTAACCAGTGAGAAACTTCATCCCAACCGAGACCTTTGCGGATGACGCTGGGTTCGTCGGTGGTCAGATCGAGAATGGTGGACACTCGATAACCGAGTTCGCTACCGTCATCGACGATGACATCGACTAAATTTTCCCAACAATCGAAGAGTTCGGCTTTATCGATAGGTGGGTTGTCTTCCACCGCTGGAAGGGGGGCGCTATTATCTTCGGGGGGAAGATAGGCCGAGGTGGAAATCACCGGATTGCCCAATGCTTGGAGCAAAGACTGGCAGACGGGACTATCGGGAACGCGAATCCCAGTGGTTTTGCGCTTGGGGTCCATCACCAGGCGCGGCACGAGTTTGGTGGCCGGGAGTAAAAATGTATACGTTCCGGGAATTAGATGCTTCATAATCCGATAGGCTCGATCGGTGACCCAGGCATAATTCGCAATGTTGGAGAGTGAGGAGCATAGGAAGGTGAGGGGTTTATCGTTTGCGAGTCGTTTGATTTGTCGAACCCGTTGCACGGCGGATTTAACATTTAAGTCGCAACCGATCGCGTATACCGTATCTGTGGGATACAGCATCACCGCGCCATCTTTGAGTGCCTTCCCTATACGATCTATTCGGCGTTCCTGGGGCGTATCCGGATGAATTTCGTAAATTGTTGCCATCAAAATAAGGGATTATAAATTACGGATGAAAAATGCGCTTGCGTCCCCTCATCTTCCCACCTTTTCGATGACTCGCGTCCGGATGTAACGATGACGAAACTGGCCTATTTAGAATGCCCGACGGGAATTTCGGGTGATATGTGTTTGGGTGCCCTGGTTCACGCGGGGGTGCCGTTGGAATATTTAAAGGAACAGCTCGATCTCCTCGAGATTTCCGATGAGTACGAATTGCGATCGGAACTCGTGGAGCGCAATCACCAGCAGGCGACGAAAGTACACGTGGATTTGAGGCGATCGCATTCCCATCCCTCCCATAGCCCAGAATCGGACGATGGCGCTGGACATTCGCATCACCACCACCATCCCCCCGTTCGTCACCTACCGGAGATCGAGGGGTTAATTGAGGCTGCCGGGTTGCCCCAGCGGGCGCGGGATTGGAGTTTGGCAGTGTTTAGAATTCTCGCACGGGCAGAGGGAGCGGTACACGGCATCGCGCCGGAACGGGTGCATTTTCACGAAGTGGGGGCTACCGATGCAATCGTCGATGTGGTGGGAACTTGTTTGGGGTTGGATTGGCTGGGAATCGATCGCCTTTACTGTTCTGCACTGCCCACGGGAGGGGGAACGATTCGCGCCGCTCACGGTTTGCTGCCGGTTCCCGCCCCAGCGGTTTTGAAGTTGTGGGAGATGGGGGAAGTGCCTATCTATAGTAATGGGATCGATCGGGAGTTGGTGACGCCGACAGGAGCGGCGATTTCGGTGACGCTGGCGGAATCCTTTGGCGCACCGCCACCGATGCGGTTGCAAACAGTGGGACTGGGGGCGGGTTCTCGGGATTTTCCATTACCGAATATTCTCCGGTTGTGGATTGGGGATTCTATGGGAGAACGCGGGGACGTGGGGACGCGGGGACACGGAGAGGGGAATCGATGGGAAGACGCGGGGACGCGGGGACGCGGGGACG
>NZ_JBRJXU010000062.1:0-36008 GCF_057467645.1 Zarconia sp. | reverse complement strand
TTCCCCATTCCCCTTGACAAGCGGTACACAAGCAAAACCGCCTCACCAATACCCATTCCCCATTCACAAGTTTTTCATATTTATGAAATAGATCGGAAGTAAGTCGGTAGGCGTGGAATCGCCCCATGGGGTTCAGGGCAATCGCATCATCGATCGAGCGCGAATTTCACAAAAAACGCCAAATGTCAACTGCGCCAACCGATTAAAACGCCTTTACCCGATCGAAAATCCGACCACATCATATGAACTTCAATCGCTTCTTCCCCATCGCTCCCGTCGCGATCGTCTTCTTGGGTCTTTCTGGCTGTAATTCCATCCCCGACACCACAGAAACTCGTCTAGAAGCGCAAACCCGCCAACAAATTGATATCACCGGTGCGGCAACTCCCTATCCGGCGATGGAACGCCTCGCGGCGGCCTACGAAGCTCAAACCCAGCAAATGCAAGTGAACTTTCTCCCCCCCAATCAGTCCTCGGGCGGCATTTTGGGCGTCCAAGAGGGAATGGTGGATATCGGCACCGTCACCCGGCAACCCAAACCCGAGGAAAACGAGCCGCCGTTGCAGTATCGAGAAATTGCTAAAGATGCCCTACTCGTGGCGACTCATCCTAGCGTAGAAGGGGTGTCGGACCTGAGCACCGAACAACTCCAAGCCATCTATAGCGGTGCGGCAACGAACTGGCAGGAATTCGGTGGCCCCGATGCGGAAATTATCGTGCTCGATCGCGCTGAAGACGAGTCTGCCAAGCGTCTCTTGCGTCAATACTACCTCGGTCCGGAACTCCTCAGCTCTCGGGAGGCGATCGTTCTGCGTCACGAAGTCGATTTGGTCGCCGCCGTGCAAAATACCCCCCACAGCATCGGTGCGTTTTCCCTCGCTACAGCAATTTCCCAGAAATTACCCGTTAACCGCCTGAGCCTCAATGGTGTCGAACCCACCCCAGAAAACGTGCGTCGGGGAACATATCCCATGGCTCGCACCCTCGGAGTCGTTTACGCCCCAAATCCCTCTAAACCCGCGCAAAAGTTTCTCCAATTTACCGCCAGCCAACCGGCATCGGAGGTGCTGCTCGAATCGGGATTCGTGCCATCGGGGGGTTAGTATAACGTCAGTTTTAGATAAGACTGTGCCGGATGGGGGTGGGGTGTAGGGTGTGGGGTGTGGGGTGTAGGGTGAGAGGGTGTGCAGCTTCAAGTCTCCATCAATTATGGCGGATTCTTCCCCAGTTAAGGAAGCACTGGGTGCGAAGGCTCCCTTGACCCGCTTAACCAAAACTGACGTTAGTATAGCAGCCGCCGTTAGGGTCGTCGGGGGGAGCATCGGAGGCATCGGAGGCGTGGGGAGAAAGCAGCGTTGCTCGATCGATTGGCATTCTCACGTGGAGTCGTGCGAGCATTTGAATCGCATCAAAAATCCTTAGGGATGCGCGGGAAAATAACGTACCCACGTAGGGGTCAAGGGCCCTTGACCCCTACCGTAGATCTGGAACGAGCGGATACCTTATTTCTTTGCAAGTCCCTGACCCCCGATACAATCCTCTCACCCAACCCATCCCCTTCAAGAGAACCCATCGTGACCGTCTTTTCTTTCTGGCAGCGAACGCCACCGAATCCACAACAAGGCGAAAATGAACGATCGATGTTGGGACTGCGGGCAGGCTATGACAAACTCCCCCTCTCGAGTAAGTTCCTCCTGCCACTTTTGGGGGTGTTTTTCAGTATGGGTTTCTTGGGGACGTTGGGTGTAGGCTATTTCTTTACCCACCGGTTAGAAGAACATCTGCGAGAAGAAACCCAAGAACTGTCCGAGCTGGTGTTGCACGATCTCGAACAGAAGCGACAACTGCTAGACCTCAAAGCCCGTGCGACTGCAGACCGCGCCGACATTGCAGAAGCCGTGGCATCGGGCAAGCAAGCGGAACTGCTGCAAACATTATTGCCCATTCAAACCGGACTCGAACTCGATTACTTAAAAGTGGTAGACGAAACGGGCGCGGTACTTGCCGAATTGCGACAGGGAGAAACGACCCAGGTGCCCCTGGACGATGGGCAATTCCTCCACGCCGCTAGCCGGGGACTCATTCTGTCCGATCTGCTCGTCCCTGAAGAACCCAATTCCCCGGTTTTGGTTTCATTGCTTTCGGTTAAATCAGACTGGGAAATTCTCGGCGGGTTGATCTTGGGGTCTACCCTCGATCGGGAACTGTTAGAGGCACTCCTTCACAGCAGCGATCGACATTTGGCGATCGTGCACGATTCTCAAGTCCTCGTATCGACTTTACCAGCAGCTAAACGAACCCCGTGGCAACCCCCGAAGGCAGGAGCGGCTCCCCAACGAGTCACCGTCGATCGATCGAGCTACATGACCTACAGTCTCCCATTTGCCGGGGCGACAGTGGAAATTGAAGTGGTGTTACTCAATCCCACCGCTGCGGTCGATCGAAATCGGGATCGATTGTGGCTTTTCCTGGGGATTTGGTGCGCGATTTCGGGGATGTTGGTGGCGGCGATCGGGTTTTGGGTCACCCAATCCATCGTCCGGCGCATTGGTGACTTGACGCGCACGACTCAGACATTAGCTGATGGCGATTTGAGTGCTCGCATCCCGGTTGAAGGTGGAGATGAAGTTAGCGATCTGGCCGACCGCTTCAACACCATGGCCGAGCAACTGGCAGGGCGAGACGCAAAAATTCACGCTCAGATGCTCGAACTCGAACAGACCCTCAACAAACTACAACAAATGCCTCACCTGATTCAGACGGAAAAAATGTCGGGACTGGGGCAGATGGTGGCAGGAGTGGCCCACGAAATTAATAACCCCGTTAGTTTTATTTACGGCAATATTCCCCATGCCAAAGAATATATCCAAGACTTGCTCGGTTTGCTCGACCTGTACCGGCAGCACTATCCCCATCCCCCACAAGAGATTGAAGAAGAAGCCGAAGCGATCGAACTGGATTTTTTAATCGAAGATTTAACGAAATTGCTGGGGTCGATGCGCGATGGGGCCGATCGCATTCGCACCATCGTCTGCAGCCTGCGCAACTTCTCCCGCATGGACGAAGCCCAGATGAAAGAGGTGAACTTGCACGACGGCATCGACAGTACCCTGGCAATCTTAGGACATCGCTTGAAAGCCCAGGGCGATCGTTCCCCCATTCAAGTCGTCAAACATTACGGGGAGTTGCCTCTTGTCGAGTGCTATCCGGGAGAACTGAACCAAGTGATGATGAATCTTTTAGCCAATGCGATCGATGCCCTCGAAGAACGGGACTCCCACCTCACCCAAATGGAGACCGAACCCCGTACGATCTCGATTCGGACCGAGAGACTCGATGCAGAATGGGTCGTCATTCGGATTGCTGACAACGGACCGGGGATGAGCGAAGAGACTCGATCGAAACTCTTCGATCCGTTTTTTACGACCAAACCGATCGGTGAAGGAACGGGTTTAGGTCTGTCGATCGGCTATCAAATTATCGTCGACAAACATGGGGGAAAACTCAGCTGCAATTCGACGCCCGGACGCGGTGCCGAATTTATCGTTCAAATTCCTATAGGGCAGAATGGGGGACGGGGAGACTGAAGGATGTGAGTTCGGGGAGATGGGGAAGCCTTGAATCGTTGAGTGTTCGAAATCAATACAGCCAAAGAATCCCAGATCCTACACCCGATTCTCACCGATCGCTATCCGATCCCGAACTGACCCGAACAATCAATAAAAATCCCCATCGCTTAGGATGGGGGAAGTCACAGGCTTATGTCGATACTTTTAGAATATCGCGTCTGCGCTGTTTTACAAGTCACCAATGGGGGTGATTTGCGACTCGCCCGATCGGGCGAACGAACCCAAATTACAAAAAATTCCCCACCGTTTTACGCAGTGGGGAAGAGAGGAGATCCAAATGGCTTGTCGTCATCTACAATTTGTTTACCCACCTGACCCCCATCGATCCGGAAAATCTCCCCTCAGATCGAATCCCGTTGAATAACCGCGCATTCCGGTGGATGTGAGCTGGCAATCGCGGTGGAGGCTGGGGGAGCGGTCGGACCCCTAGGGGGCGAAAGACGCAAAGGAACGCCGACCTAGCAAGGGAAGGCCGACCGCAGGGGGGAGAAAGTGACTCGTGTGATTTTTAGATTCTGGTTGAATGGCACTGAATTTAGACTGAGTTTCGACTTGACGAGTACGGAGCATCAAGGGTTGCAGACACCGAGTTTGGCTGAATTCAGTGCCATTCGATTATGGTTAATTACCCAGCTCTGATATCAATTAAAATTCAAAAAAAAACCCCCGGTTTTTGAGACCGGAGGTATTCATCAGGGTGCATCTACCTATTCTTTTCTCCCCATCGACTCGGGTTCCATCCGGACGAAATGGGAAAAAGAGCAGATGGGAAAGAGGGTGCCTAGTGCTACTACGCAGAATTAAAAACGCAAAATGCAAAATGCAAAATGTTTACTGTGTATAGCTTTCAACGGTTGAGAGCTGGGTCGTTATTTCTGCCGCATTGCACTAGGAAGCAAAGGGCGGGTGAAGAAATCTAATAATCTAAAGTCTAAAATCTCGAATCGAAGAGCGAGCTGGTAATCTTGAGAGTGGAACGATACCTGAGGTGATGCCATGATGCTAGAGCAAGCGTCAACTGGGGGGTTAAACATCTAAGATCTAAAATCTACCTACAATCTACAATTTTGAATCGGTTATGGACTATCTCATTGCGGTTGTAGACGATCGCATTCAAGCCGAAGCCGCATACACGGCATTGGAAAAAGAGGGGTTACCCCCCGAGACTCTGGCAATTCTCGGCCGAGGATACAAAAGTGCCGATGAATTTGGCTTAATCGATCCCAACGAATCTGCCCGCAAACAAGTGAAACTGATGGCGATTTGGCTGGTTCCGTTTGGTTTTTTCGGCGGGTTTGTATTTAATGCCATTACGGGATTGCAGACGTTTCCCTGGACGGGAGTTCTAGGCAACCAAATCCTGGGCGGTTTACTCGGGGCGATCGCTGGGGGAATGGGTAGTATCGTAGCTGGAGGAGGAACGGGGTTGCTCGTCGGTTCTGGAGATGCCTTGCCCTACCGCAACCGACTCAATGCTGGTCAGTATCTGGTAGTCGTTCGCGGTTCTTACGTTCAAACTCGCAAAGCCACGTCGATCCTCCGCCAATTCGAACCGGAAAGTTTGCAAGGCTATAACACCGAGGGATGAATGGTTCATTTGGGACGAGGGATGTCGAGTGTTCGATCGCACAGGTTTAACGATCTGCCCTCTTTCTCGTCTTCATCATATCGGTGACTGAATCATGGTCGAACGAAGCCCCTCCATCCGACAAACCCCCCGCCTGAGCTTGCTCCCTTGCACCACGGAGTTGATGCGACAAATGTTCGAGCACAAGGCGGAAATACAAATGGCCGATGGCGTTCCTTCACCAGATAGGGTTGAGGTGTTACCGACCTCGATCGAAAAACTGCAAGACAACCCCTCCGACTTAGGTTGGTTTGTGTGGCTGATGTTGCATCCCACGGCTGGGGCAATCGGAGAGTTGGGATTTGGCGGTCCACCTAATGCAGATGGGGTGGTTGAAATAGGTTACCACGTAGCCCGGGACTATCGCCGTCGCGGATCTGGGTTTGAAGCCGTGCGATCGCTGGTGGATTGGGCTTTCGAGCCACCCAAATCACGCTGGATTACCGCCTACTGTGCCGAAGACAACACCCCCTCCAAACGCATTGTGCAAAAACTGGGAATGCAACGCCAAGAAATCGTCGATATGCCGGATTTAGCCGATCGTGAAGTCTGGAAATGGCAGCTAGAACGTCCTCGGTGAGAGATGGATTCTGTAATACTAGTGCTTGGTGCAGGAGATGGGGGTTGGGGTGATGGGGAAAGTATCGCTATATTCAAAGTTGTAATGGACGGTGTTCGCTAGCTCTCGGGGGCTTCGGGAGAAAGATGCTCGCACTCTAATTTGAATTCATGCTGCTACCAAAAGAAGAACTATTAAAAGGTGTTGAAAATCGCGAGTGCCTGACGCGGGTTATCGATAAAGCCGAACGGGCGATCGAAACTTGGGAAGTTGTGCAGACGGATTTTCTCTCGCCACCGGAACTGGCAGAGGTGCGGGAGAAATTCGGACGACTGGCAGAGGTGCAACTGGTGGCATGGGGAGGTTACCCCCAAGCCGAACGCCAGCGTTTGGGCATCGCACGATCGGAATTACCCCTCGAACCCGAACAAGTTGAAGTCGCGGCGATCGAAATTGCCGGAAACTTCCTGTTCGATACGGCAACCCATCGAGATTTCCTCGGTGCAATGCTCGGAACGGGTATCGTGCGAGAGAAAACTGGGGACGTACTAGTCTTGGGAGAACGGGGCGCCCAGGCAATCGTCGTGCCGGAGATGGTAGAGTTTTTGCAGATGAGCTTGACTCAGGTGCGATCGGTTTCGGTGAAAACCCAACCCATGGAACTGGGGGATCTGAAAATTCGCCCCCCGCGCCGCAAGGAAATGACGACGGTGGAAGCCTCCATGCGCCTGGATGCCGTTGCCTCGGCAGGGTTTGGGATGTCTCGCAGCAAAATGGCCAACCTCATCGGGTCTAGAGACGTGCGGGTGAATTGGAAGGAAGTCACCCAAGCGAGTGCAACGGTGAAGGAAGGGGATTTAATCGCCATTCGCGGCAAGGGACGCTTGGAAGTTGGGGAAGTGGCGATCACGAAGAAAGAACGGTATCGGGTGCAACTGACACGGTGGGTATAAGTTGTATTGAGAGGAAGTAAAATTGCGAATTTTGTTGAAGACGTTCGGTAAGGCGATCGCTTTTTTTCGATCGAACTTAACGAATACAAAATTGTTGAGATCGACGGTTTCGAGCGTCACCGTCATGGTCTTATGCATGAGTATAGTTTCCTGTCAACCTATTCCTCCATCGAGGGCAACATCCACACAACCGAGCAGTTTATCGGATGTCCGCATTCGTTCTGCTCACAGCAACTGGATTGAAGAAAAATTTCAAACGGAAATCGTCAATATTGGCTTAGAAAAACTCGGTTATCAAATTGAACCAGTCAAAGAAATTGATTACCCGGCAATTTACTTATCTATTGCCAACGAAGACCTCGACTATAGCGTCATTAATTACGAAATTGCCCATGAAGAGTTTTATCAAAACAGTGGGGGGGATGAAAAGCTAGAAAAAGTCGGCTTGCTGGTTTCTCCTACGGTTGGCGGTTATCAAATCGATAAAAAAACAGCCGCTCGATACAACATCACCAATATCGAACAACTCAAAGACCCCAAAATTTCTCAACTCTTTGATTCCGATGGGGATGGAAAAGCAAATTTAACCGGTTGCAATCCCGGTTGGGGTTGTGAATTGGTCATCGAACATCATTTGGATGCGTATCAACTGCGAAAGACGATCGAACACGATAAAGGACAGTATAGCGCCCTGATTGCTGATGCGATTACTCGTTACAATAACGGAAAACCGATTCTTTATTTTGCCTACAATCCTCACTGGATTTCTTCAATTTTAAAACCAGACGAAGATGTCGTTTGGTTGGAAGTTCCCTTTACCGCCCTCCCCGACTCCCAGAGAAAGCTATCGGAACAAGGAACGATCCTCAAGGGTAAAAATCTAGGGTTTTCCATCGGCAGACAGCGCATTGTCGGAAACCGGAAATTTTTGTCAGATAACCCCATTGCTAAGAGTTGGTTCGAGCAGGTACAGATTTCCGTAGAAGATATGAACGCCGAAAGCCTGCGGATTAAAAATGGGGAAAGTCGTGCCGAACAAATCCGCCGCCATGCCGAAGAATGGATCGCCAACCATCAAGAACAGTTTGATGGTTGGTTAGAATCTGCAAAGATTGCCGGAGGAGAAACGATGGTAACGGCGACCCCCTCGGAGGCATCCAATCCCTCGGAATCAGAGGCGATCGCCAAACCACTCGGGGCACTCCAGGTCATTTTAAATCCCTTCGAGCTTTACACCATTCCTCTCGACGATTGGATTACCGCAGCGATCGATTTCCTAGTCGAAAACTTCCGCCCCCTCTTCCAAGCCATTCGCATTCCCATCGATATTGCTTTGGAAACGATCGAATCCTTGCTGCTGGTCGTTCCCCCGCTGATTTTCCTGGTCGTTGCCAGTTTCATGACGTGGCAGTTCGCTGGAGGCAAACTGGCTGTTTACAGCCTAGTGGCGTTAACCTTTCTGGGGTTTGTGGGTGCTTGGGAACAAGCAATGGTGTCCCTATCCCTGGTGGGAACGGCCGTGGTGTTTTGCATTGCCATCGGCTTTCCCATTGGTATTGCCTGTGCGAGAAGCGATCGCCTCGAAAGATGGGTGCGACCCTTGCTCGATGCCATGCAAACTCTGCCTACCTTTGTCTACCTGGTGCCGGTGGTGATGCTATTTGGCATCGGCGAAGTCCCTGGGGTGATTGCCACCATTATCTACGCCCTACCCCCCCTGATTCGTCTGACGAACTTGGGCATCCGACAAGTGTCCCCAGAAGCGATCGAAGCGGCAACCGCTTTTGGATCGACCCCCTTACAAGTCTTGTGGAACGTGCAAATTCCCCTGGCAATGCCGACGATTTTAGCGGGGTTAAACCAAACAGTGCTGTTTGCCCTGGGAATGTCGGTGATTACGGCGATGATTGCCGTGCCGGGGCTGGGATTGATGGTGTTGCAAGGAGTCGGTCGTTTGGATGTGGGACTGGCGGCCGTAGGAGGACTGGGAATTGTTTTGCTCGCGGTGATGCTCGATCGCATTACGCAAGCGGTGGGGAAGGCGGATGACCCAGTTCCCTGGCAAGAACGGGGACCGATCGGGTTTTTGCGATCGCAACCGTCCCAAAACCTAATGGGCGCAGTCGTGGGTGTTGCGATCCTACTCATCTTCTCTCTGGGTTGGGCAACCTGGCAGCAAACACCCGAACCCGCCACGGAATCTCAGGTCTCCGAAATCCCCCGACCTGGGGACGGAACGATCGTTCGCGTCGGTAGTGGCACTTCCTCCTCCGACAGATTTGCGACCAAAATCACGAATATGGGTTTGGAAAAACTGGGATACCAAGTCCAAGACCCCAAAGAAATGACGGCGGTTTCCACCTTACACATTGCCGTGAGTCAGGGAGATTTAGAATTCTACAGCAGCCATTGGGAAAGGCTGCACGAGGGCTTTTTTCAAGAAGCTGGCGGCAACGAGACACTCGAACGGATTGGGGTCATCGTTCCTGATGTTTTGCAAGGATATCAGATCGATCGAAAAACCGCCCACGAGTATAACATTACGAGTCTAGAACAACTCAAAGATCCCAAAATTGCTCAACTTTTTGACTCCGATGGCGATGGCAAAGCCAATTTAATCGGCTGCATTCCCGGTTGGAGTTGCGAATTGGTCATCAACCACCACTTACAAGCGTACGGATTGCAGGATACGGTCGAACACATCCAAGGAGATTACTCGGTACTAATGGCAGATACCCTCGCTCGCTACCGCCAAGGCAAACCTGTTCTGTACTATACTTGGACTCCCAATTGGGTGGCTTCGTCCTTGAAAATCGATCGAGATGTCACCTGGTTAACGGTTCCTTTTACCACCTTACCGAAGTCACAGGGTCAGATCGCACAGAAAGATACAACCATAGATGGGAAAAACCTGGGATTTGCAACCGATCGCATCCGCATTGTTGGCAACAAGGAATTTTTAGCCGCCCACCCAGCTGCCAAACGCTGGTTCGAGGGCATTCAAATTCCCCTCGAAGATCTCAACGCCGAGGAAGCAAGGTTTCAAGAAGGGGAAAACCAGACTGAAGATATCCACCGCCATGCCCAAGAATGGATCGAGCAGAATCAGGAATTATTCGATCGTTGGTTAGATCGGGCCCGGCAAGCGTGAGATCTGCTATGGGGTGTGGGGCACAACAATAACTCACTAGACATCTGGTCGAAATAAAAACGAAAATAAATTTCGATGCCGAAATCATGCATTTCTTATCCTTTTCCCCCTTTTTATAGCGGTATTCACTGTGGTTAGGACACTTCCAACGATACGATTGTTGGAAACGCGAGCAAGATGTTTGTGCTCACGCACACGCACGCGCGGCGCGCACTCGCGCACTATTGTCCTAACGGGACTGAATACGGCTATAACCAGAAGTCTACTCATTTTCACTGTCTTTGGTTTCCCCATTCCTTAAACTCGAAAACAGATTGCGATATTGAGCGCCAACCATGAAACAGTCAGTTCCCAAAATCCGGATCGAGAATCTCATCAAAATCTATGGAGATAAACCTCGCGAGGCCCTCAAACTGTTCC
Source organism: Zarconia sp. (assembly GCF_057467645.1). Taxonomy (NCBI): domain Bacteria; kingdom Bacillati; phylum Cyanobacteriota; class Cyanophyceae; order Oscillatoriales; genus Zarconia; species Zarconia sp. Next base: position 25,669 of record NZ_JBRJXU010000062.1, on the reverse strand, counting down.
GCAACGGAGAAACGCGAGAGTCAATTTTACAAGCCACCGGTCAAGTTTTGGGAGTCGCCGATGTCTCCCTCGAGATCGCACCGGGGGAATTGTTCGTGGTGATGGGGTTATCCGGTTCGGGAAAATCCACCTTGGTGCGCTGCCTCAACCGCCTACTCCATCCCACCAGCGGACATATTTACCTCGATGATGAAGATATCGCCCACGTCAGCGAACGGCGGATGCGACAGATTCGCTTGCGCAAAGTCTCGATGGTGTTTCAACGCTTTGGTTTGTTTCCCCACAAAACTGTGGTGGAAAATGTGGAATACGGTTTGAAAGTCCGAGGACTTTCCCGGTTAGGGCGCCGCCAAAAAGCCCTGGAGACTTTGACCGTGGTGGGTTTAGAGCAATGGGCCGATCGCTTGCCCGCATCTTTGAGTGGGGGAATGCAACAACGGGTGGGGTTGGCTCGGGCTTTGGCAACGGATGCGGACGTGTTGCTGATGGATGAAGCCTTCAGCGCCCTCGATCCCCTAATTCGGCGAGAAATGCAAGATGAGTTGCTGCGCTTGCAAAAAACCCTCCACAAGACGATCGTTTTTATCAGCCACGATATTCAAGAAGCGATCGCCCTAGGAGATCGGATTGCAGTGATGAAAGAAGGGGATATCGTTCAGGTGGCTACACCCCAAGAACTGATTCTCGAACCGGCGAACGACTATATTCGCGCGTTTACCCAAGAGGTGAACCGCGCCCGAGTTTTAACCATGGGTTCGATCGCCCGGGGGATAACGCTTCGGGTTGTCGATCGAGATTCTCCCGAAACCGTCCTGACACAAATGGTCGATCGCCACCTCGAACGAACGTACGTGGTGAATGCTGCGGGTAAGCCGGTGGGGATGGTGGAGAGATTGCGCCTCAAAGAGGCGGTGCGGCAAGGATGCAAACAACTTGATGATGTGATGCAAGCAGAATTTCCCCAAGTGCGGGCTTCCACGTCTTTGGAAAACAGCTTTCACTTGTACCAGTTGGGATTGTCTGTCGCGGTGGTGGGTGAGGATGGAATCTTGCAAGGGACTGTGGAAATGAGCGATTTGCTCGCCGGGATGGGTCGAAATCCTTAGGGCTTGCTGAAGCTGAAAGCGGATGACCGATCTCTGAATGCCGATCCCAACTCTCAATAGAAAAATCTAAGTTTTATTGCAAACGCAGCTCCAGAGCGAACTGAAGATTTAAACTGTAATAATAATTCTCAATAAGCAAAATATTTATAGGTGTTCGAAATGTTACATTCTAACTGGACGGCCGAATTGAAGTGGACGGTCGCGGCCCGAGCTAAACTCAATAATATCCCTTTTTTCGTTCGGCCTGTGGCTCGCGTGCAAATCGAGCAATTAGCGCGTCGCTCCAGCTCGGAACTGGTCACCGTTGAGATTGTTGAGGAAGCTAGACAGTCTTTCGGTCAATAATTTTCCAATCATTTTAGTGAAGAAAATTCACTCACTTAAGATGAAGGCGCGATTACCACAGAGGGTGCGATCGCGCCTGTCATTACATTCTAGGTAGATTTAGAAAAGTCAATTTAGTAGTAGCCGTAGTCGGACTCAGGTTGCGGCAGGGGCATTTCAAAGTTGGACGGGTCATAAAGGAAGCGAGCCGCATCTTCCTCAAGGCGATGGATTAAGTGAAACTCAAGGGCGTTGGCCTGCCGTAAAGCTGCCAAGTAGCCATCTAAGTACATTCTGAGGTCATCAGTGCGATAACCGCGATTCCAAAAATTGACGAAGGTATCCGTTAACTTTTGGTAATGGCGGATGGTATCGGTGTCTTGGAGCACAATCGGACAATGGAACTCAACAAAGTGCCAGTGGATTTATGTAAAATTGCGCACTTTTATATATTGTAGCGGTAACTTTCGAGTCATAGAGTGTCCCATGACGCAAAATCCAGATCGAAATACCTAAAGACGCTAGATCGACCAGACTCCTCAAACACATTCAATTCACCGAATCCCAAGTCTTTTGAGGGGGTATCAGGCTTTACAAACAAAACTGGGTCGCCTCTGTTAACCTTATAGCCACGGACGCAAAGGAAGGTAAAGTCTTGTGGGATCGGTACACATTCAAATCGTTGAGGGTAATCCTCAACTGAGATCGCTTCTCGGCTGGCACTTACAGCAGGCGAACTATGGCGTTGTCCAATCACCGGATATTCGTCATGCCCGAGAAACATTTTACAACCGTCAGCCGACTCTCGTTGTATTGGATTCCGATCTGCCCGATGGCGATGGACTAGAATTTTGCCGTTGGCTGGGGCAACAGCAGCAATCTTTAGTGCTGATGCTCTCCGCAAGAAGTTCCGAAGCCGAAATTGTCGCCGGACTCAAATCCGGTGCGGATGACTATATTACCAAACCCTTCGGAATGCAGGAGTTTCTGGCGAGGGTGGAAGCACTGCTGCGACGATCGCGATCGATGACACCTCCGGCTTCCTTAGAGTACGGTCCGGTCAAAATTGACTTAGTGCAGCGTCGGGTGCGGGTGAAAGAAGAACTCATCGATCTCACCCCCCAAGAATTTAGCTTGCTCTACGTTCTCGCCCAAGCGGGAGGGTCTCCTCTGAGTCGATCGGAATTGTTGAAGCGAGCGTGGCCCGATGCCATCGACAATCCCCGCACCATCGATACCCACGTCCTCTCCCTGCGCAAAAAAATCGAAACCGATCCCCGGCAGCCGAGTTTGATTCAAACCGTTCGCAATGTGGGATACCGATTTCACCTAGACCGAGTCACTTCCCCTCAACTACTGGCATCTCAAGAATCTAAACCAACGGTTCCCCAACATCAACTCACGCGAATTTAAGGGCGATTGGCTCCTTTACTCCCATTCCCGAGCAGCTTCGCGTTCTGCGAGTTCTAAAGCCCCTTGCAAGGCGGACCAGCTCGCATCGGAGGTTGAGAGATTTTGTTGTACTTTTCCATCTTGGAGGTACAGGACGCGGGAGCTAAAATCTCGGGCAATATCGAGTTGGTGGTTGGTCATGACGATCGCCATCGCTCCCGATGCGGTGAGTTCATGCAAAGTTTCGAGTAGGCGATCGCTGCGTCCGCGATCGAGTGCCGAAGTCGGTTCGTCGAGCAATAGGATTTGGGGTTGCGTTACGAAGGCCCGAGTCAGTGCCACCACTTGTCGTTGCCCCACGGAAAGCTGGGTTTCGGTGCGGTTCATCCATTCGCTCGGAAGATGCAATCGCTCGCACCACCGATCGACTCGCTGTTGAATATCCGGCAACTTCATGTCCCGCAATTTGAGGGGATAAGCGAGGGTTTGAGCGACCGTCATCCCCAACAGTTTTGATTCTTGAGGGACGAGAACCACCGACTGGCGCAAGTCTAAGGGGGAGATTTGCCGAATATCTCGCCCTTCAAATTCGATTGCCCCTCGGGTGGGTTCGATCAGTCGGTTCATCAGCCGCAGGAGTAAGGTTTTACCCGCCCCGGAAGGTCCAACTATAGCAAGGCGATCGCCCTCAAAAATCTCAATGGAGATGTCTTCGAGTAGAGAACTCGAATTGATGGGTAACCTGAAACTGACGCCTTCCAGCCTCAGCTTCGGGGATGTTTGGCGATGGGAGGTATCAGTCGTTAGCGCTTGGGTCATAAATCGACCTCTGGTAGAAAAGGGTTAAAGGTTAACGTCAGTTTGGGATAAAAAGTTTCGGGTGAGGGTGTTGAGAATTTTAGATTTTAGATTTTAGATTTTTAGCGTTAGCTAACCTGAGTGCTGGGATAAGCTAAAATTCACATTCTGTCGTTGTCAATTTCAGGATGGAGAAAACGAGTTGGCGTCGTTTCCACTGAAATATCGAGGGTTCAACATCCTTAACCCGTACTGATGTTAAATCCATTCGAGAGAGATCGGGGCATTCAAATTCCGCGAGCATCAGCTGTTTTAGGGAAGCATCAGGCCGCCGAGAAACCAATGCCAGACAGATCGCGTCCATCTCAATACAGAAATGCCATCACCTATAAGATGTAAAATTATGTCAAGATTTTGAAGTAACCCACATGAACAACCCCGTTCTCTCCTCTATTTTGATTCCCACAATTTTGTTAGGAATCGGCTTATTTTTCTTTATCCGGGCTTCGGCCAAAGATCGAACCGAGCAGGTGATTCTCCAAAGTCCGCAACCGGAAACTTCCCTCGCGGCCGAGTTAAAAGAGTACTTTACCCAGAGGGCTTACCGACTCGCAAAAGTCGAACCGGAAACCGAACGGGCGATTTTTGAAGGTAACGTCCGCCCAAGTTGGTTTATGGCCATTTTCTTGACGCTGTTGGCTGGGGTGGGTTTATTATGTGCGATTCCCATCGTTTCTATCCTTGCCCCCCAGTTGGCTGCGGCTTCTGTGGGATTCGTCTTGCTCTCTCCCCTGGCTGGACTGTTTTATTGGCGAAAAGCCGATCGTTTGGAACGAGTTGCCCTCAAAATCGAGTCCTGCGATTTGGGAAATGCTGCATCTCAATCTGTACCTAAATCTCGAGTCACCGTTCAAGCCCATCGGGACGAACTCGCCAACCTCAAACAAGCCCTTTCGTTACGACCGATTGAGGATTAATTGAAAAATAAACCGGCGGCGATCGGGTTTTGGAGGGAATGCTAAAACGAAGTCGCCCCACGGTTACGAGCAACATCATAATGAGCTAGATAACGTGGGGCGACTCGAGCAAACCCAAGATCTGGAGCCAAGCAACGAGCGAACGTTTAGTGGCTCCCAACAGCGATGGGAGGTGCGTCTGAAACTTCTTCGATCGCGATCCTCAAACTAGGGAATAGAAAATGATTCTCTTCTACGTATTGCGCTCCAAATAAACCTTTTTCCGCCCAGAAGTAGCGATCGGTCGTATGTTCGTTACGCTTGACCAGCAGTAATGCTGGGGGAGCAATGCCTTCAGATTTGATATACTTTCGAGCAGCGGTGACTGGTTTATCTTCACCACTTTCGATACTATATTGAGGCACTAGCTCGAGAATTCTACGTCCTTCTTGACGACGACGACTTTTCCGTTTGCGTCTCCTTGCCAAAGTAACCTACCTCCTCTTTGATTTTATTGCCGACAGGTTGTAGTTATCGTTACAAAACACGCGGCAAATATACCAGATTGACACAAAAAGTTCAACATCTCTTAATCGATTGCCCGACGGCTTTACATTCGCTCAAACGCATACTCCACAGTAATCATAAGTCTTTTTAACCTGTTCGAGCGACGAAATTTTTCTTCACAAAACTTCACAATGTTAACAAAAATCTACATTGTAACTTCATGTTCACTCCTACCAGCTCGGAATTTATTGCGCTATGTCGCGAACAAGTCTGTTTCCTAACCCGAGGACTGGGTGCGGCATCGAGTGTGGTCTATCTTTCCGATCGACCCTTCGATCGAGATGGGGGAAAGCTGGTGCCCGTTGCCATCGAACCGGAAACGGATACTCCTTGGGCTGATGGGGGCGAAGCGCTCGAACTCCCGCCACAAAAGCACCACACTAAAGGCGCACCATTATTGCTGCCGGTCTCCCTCGATCGCCGCTTAAGTCCGGCAGACTTCGAGCATCAAGTTTGGCTTGGGGGGTATCAAATCGTGCGACCGCTGACCCATGAAGAGGCGATTTTGGGGGTTTTGGTGACTCGCCGCCAAGATCGCCCGTGGATCGATCGCGAACGAGAGCAAATTGAAAGTGTGGCGCGGACTCTGACTCTGGCGTGCGTTCTCGATCGACGGGCACAATGGTGGGAAGAAAACTACCAACAGCAACAACAACGACACGATCGCCAGCGAGATCTCTTCGACAATTTGCTGCACCAACTGCGCAATCCCCTAAGTGCGTTGAAAATTTTTGGCAAGCTTCTGCTCAAGCGCCTCAAACCCGGAGATGCCAGCCAGAATTTCGTTCAAAATATGCTCCAAGAGAGCGAACACATTCAGGAATTGCTGCAACAGTTCGAGCAGGTCTTAGATGAATCTCCCGCAGAACGGTTGCTACCGGGTGAAGTCCGCGAGATTGCCACCGTTGCCACCCTCGCCGAAGAACCCATATCTTTACCGGCAGCGGGCGATCGCGTTGAGTCGGTTTCCCTCAGTGGAATTTTGGAACCGGCGATCGCCTCGGCACGGGCAATCGCGAGCGATCGACAATTACAATTGAGCGATCGCATTCCCACGAATCTACCCCAGGTAAAAGTCAATCCCCTTGCTTTGCGAGAAGTCATCGATAATTTAATCGATAATGCTTTGAAATATACCCCATCTGGGGGCTGTATCTGTATCGAAGCTGGAATAGAAGACACCGCAGCCCCTCCCCAATACCTTCTGCTGGCTATCAGCGATACGGGGTTGGGAATTCCCCCGGAAGACTTAGAACACCTGTTCGAGCGCCGATATCGAGGGGTACAGGCTCAAGGGGATATTCCCGGAACGGGTTTGGGTTTGGCGATCGTCCGCGATTCTCTGACGCAGATGGGGGGTCGCATCGAGGTTTTCAGCCCTCCTCGGCATCCCTGGCTCAATCCTAACTTTCCGGTTTCTCCCCCTCGAGGGACGACGTTTGTGGTGAGTTTGCCTGTTGCTAAGAAATAGCTTTTGGCTTGGATTTTAGGAAAGTTTTCAAAGTACCCAGATTTTTCGCGCCATCGTTTTGATACTCTTAGAGCGCCTTCAAAGTTCGAGGTCAGTTTTCAGCGATCGTCTTCTCTAAAAACATCCAGACTTACAGACCGATGCAAGCGGGGCAGTTCTGTAGGCAAATGCTGCCGGGTCGTTATAGTTCGCACCGTGAAGTAAGTCCATGCGAATGGCGACCAAGTCTTCAGGCCGGCCGTGGACAACATCAACAACTCGGTGAGGGTAGATGATATCCGGTCGTTTGACGGGGGCTGCTTGTTTGGGAAGTCTCATTGTATTTTTCTCCTTAATTTGAGAGGAAAGATAAATGCTTATTTTTCAGTTTCAGAAACGATTCGCTAACCAGATATATCTGCTTTTTCCCAGGTGGGTAATCTCAATTTACTCGTCGGGTCCAGACCATTTGACTTTTTAGTTGCTCGCAAGCTGAGTAATGATGAGGTTATGTTCGATTTCGATCTCCGTTCTTAGATCGAAACCTTATTTTCGATCGTTTATAAATTATGGAGATATCAAATTGTGTTCATCTGATATCTCCATAAACTTAGATATTGTCTTGACGGTATCCAGAGTAGAGATTATTTTCTGGAGATACGTAAATACTTAAACAGAACTTGCGTGCAGACACCAAATGGGTTGGGAACCAATTTCATGTCCCCCGAAAAATGGTGGTTACGAAGCCCGACAGTGAACGTAAGAGGCCTCAACTCCCCCTCCATATTGTGCAGCTTCGACTCCAGAATTGGAGTTAGTTGATGGAGTTCCCGTTTTCAAGCGGGTGATGGGAGATTTGAGTTGGGGTTGTAAGACTTTCTTTTTCATCATGAGTTTTTCCTTGCTTATCGTTAGCTATTAGCCACTATAGCGTCGAGCAATCAAGATTGATAAATCAAGTTTAAGTTTTACCTTGAATACTCTTTTTTTGAGTGACCATCATTATAGTAAATAATAATCTAGTTATTTTTTGTTGTCAATTTAAAATAGTTTTTTATCTCCAGTCGGAATTTAGATAACGGCTAAAGTATGAAATTTCAGTTATTTTTTATCGAAAAATTTAAAAGAATATAATCTAAAATCACAGAAAAATTATACGCTTAAAAATCTGAATTTTTCGGAAATAGCGAATTACTAATGGCTGATGACCGATCGCTAAGAAGAGGTATACCAAGACTTTACCTCTCCGATGGTCACAGGCATAATATCGCGCACGTCGATGGTGAACCGAAATAGCTTTTTGGCACGGTGGTTATTTTCGGGATCGAAAAACTTGAGTTTCACATCCCAGCAGTCACTATCGTAACGACAGAAACGGCTTTTTTGCACTTCGATACCATCGAGTTCCATCCCGACAGCTACGGCTTCGGCAAAGGTTGATGCCGCTTGGAAAGCATTTGTGGCAGCAAAGTTGAGGGCCCGATCGCGATTGGTTTGCCCCAAGTTTTGCAAATCGTAGTAAATCCGATCGAGGAAGCTGCGCAGGGACTGACGCAAGGTTTCGAGATCGAGAGTTGTCTCCCCTCGTGCGGTTGCCATCGCCGCGCGGGTTAGGGAATCGACGTTCCAGCCGTACATCCCCCGCGTATTCTGCGGTTCGATGACTCGCACCACTTGCCCGGAAAATAGGGTAACCGTTCGATCGCTCAGTCGTCCGGGAATGCTGACCCGTTCGATATAATCCTCGCTGTCTTCGGCCTCCACCTGACCGTCGAGCATCAGTTGCAAGGTTTCGTAGATCTCCTCAGCAAAAGCGCCGGTGGGTTCGATGGCGTAGATGGGGTTGAGTTCCTGATTCAGCGTCCAAATCAAGGACTTGGCTTCCGAAGGATTTTCCGCCAAGTAGTCCGCCATCTGGCGAGCATCGTAGGGATTTGCCGGGACGCGGGTTCCGTCGATGTCCACCCCCGGCATCAGTTGCTTGAAGGAGTCTCTGCGCGCCTCGGTGCCGAAATCATAGCCCAGGGTTCCCAAAGCGTAAACCAAGCGACTGATATGACTAGCTGTGGGAAGTGTCTGGCTTTGGCTGGCGGTGATGGGGGTTGAGGAAGCCAGCGTTGCGGAGGTTGCCGAACTCGACGGTATCATTGTTGCACCCGCAGCAGGTTTGCGAGCTTTGAGTTGCGCGCTGAAATTCAGAAAATTTAGAATGGAGTCCTCTGCGATCTCATCAGCAAGCCAGTTCGTTTTGACCCGATCTCTGAGATCGTTAACCTGAATATCTTCAAAACCCAAGACCTGAAGCGCTTCGATTACTTCACAAATCTGATGGGGATAGTAGCCGTGGATTTGTTGTAACTGTTCGAGTGTTTGCTGTTCTTGGGTCGATAAAACCTTTTGGGTAAAGAAATCCTTAATATAAAGACGACCCCCTGGGCGCAGTACGCGATGTGCTTCTGAGAAAGCCTGCAACACATTATCGGAGTAGTCGATCGTTTCTAGGAATAGCGCCACATCAAAGATATTTTCGGGGAAAGGCAAATCGTGAAAGTCTGCCACCCGAACTTGAATTCGATCGCTCAAGTTCGCCTGTTCCACTAACTGCTTTGCCAGCTCGACTTGTACGGGTGACAAGTTAATCGCCTCAATTTTTACCCCCGGAATGTTACGAGCGATATCGATACTCGGACCGCAAATTCCACAGCCGGCATCGAGGATACACTCTCCCGGTTTAATCCCCGCTTGGCGAGCAAGGTAAAGGTTGTGAGAAACTGTCGAATCATCTTCCGAATCTGTGACGAGCAACGCACTCTGTTGAGTGGTTAAATCTGACAGACTGTACCTATCTCGAGCTTGTTTATCTTGCAATCGATCGTAGTAGGTTCTGATTCTTTGTCGATGTGGGTTCGTGTCTCGAGCCATTGTTGGAGTGGAGGAGAGAAGTTCGATTGAAGTGGTTCGATTGAGGTAGATTGTTCGCGATCGCCGTTTGTTTAATTTTTTTCAGTGATGATGGCAGTTGCCATCGCGTCACGGATGATAGACGGACGCAATGGCATCCTCTTAACTGACGTACTTACCCCTAAAATTCCCCAACGTTATTTGGAGGACGCAGTTTTGCTCGATCGTGTAAATCCCGATCTTGCTTTTTAGACTTGGATCGGAGTTTAGCAAAATGCGATCGGAAATCTCAGAGATTTTGCCAGTAAGACTCACCGAAAGGGAAGAGTCCGCGATCGGATCGCTGGGAAAGTCAATCTGGGTGGTAGGTAAATTCAAAGTATCGGGGCGATCCCCCACCATACTGAGACGCTTCAACTGAGCTGGAGCTTGATGGTGCAGCTGCATTTCCCTTGGTTGTACGAGTGACGGGAGCGATAATTTGAGGTTGCAGTTTTTTCTTTTTCATGATTTATTTTTCCATTAGACATCTCCTTCACCGAACGACCGGTTAAAAGAGCGGGAATACTGACCCGTTCCACGTAGTCCTGGCTATCTTCTGCTTGAATCTGTCCCGATAGCAACTCTTGCAATACGGCGTAAACATCCCGTCCGAAAGGCCCTTTGGGTTCGATGGCGTAAACGGGGGTCAACTCCAGATTCAGCGTCCAAATCAACGACTTCGCTTCGGAGAGGTTTTCCCCTAAATAGTCCACCATTTGGCGGGGATCGTAGGGATTTGCCGGGACGCTGGTGCTGTCAACGTCTACCGCCGGCATCAGTTGCTTGAACGAATCCCGCCGCGCTTCGGTTCCGAAGTCGTAACCAAGGGTTCCCAAGGCGTAGACTAAGGTGTGCCCGGTTAGTTCGCTGGGGGCTTGGCTGGCTTGAACGGCGTGGGAGGAAGAAATGGACATGGCGTTATCGGACATCTTGGGTGTTGCAAAAGAAGGAGTATTAGGTGCGATGGTGGGGGTTGCCGTGGCAACGGTTTGAGCTGTGGGAACGATCGAAGTCGGCATGACAGAAGTTTGCATGACAGAAGTCGGCGTTTCCGCCACTCGAACGGGTTCTGCTGCTACGACTTCAGCCGCTGATTCCACCCCAGAAACCGGGGTGGCGGTCACCACCTCTTCAGTCGCTGCCGCAGGCTGTAGGGTCGTCTCCCCATCCCCAGCAGCAATCTCATTGCCGCCACAACCGCATCCAGAGGCTTCTACCGCTTCGGGTGCAGCATCCGAGTCTGCCGCCGATGATGATAATCCAAATCCCTTGGCGGATGCTTTCGTTAGTTTAGGCATTGTTTCTCCTGTCAAGTATTCAATGGCGCCGGGAATATTCAGCTTCCCCACTAAACAGCGACGACGATCGTCGGTATCGGCGGCATCGCAGGGTAAAGCGGTTGCCAGCAGGGCTTCCTTTACCTGATGGGGGTTGGGTGTTTCCCCCCACTGGCGTTGTAGACTCAGCAGCAACGCCACCACCCCAGACACCACGGGAGTCGCGAAGCTAGTGCCGCTCATTCGCATCGTCCCTCCTCCCGGCTTTGCCCCCAGGATGTTTTCCCCTAGCGCGAGGATGCCTTGGGTTTGGTAGGTTTCCCCCCAATTGCTGTAGTCGATGGGTTGACCGCTATCGTCCATTGCCCCCACCGCCAACACTGCCGGGAGTGCCGCCGGGACGTGCAGGCACTGGCAACCGTCATTCCCCGCTGCCGCGATAATGAGGATGTTGTTTTCCTCGCACTTGGCGACGGCACTCTCCAACCAGCCATCCGCCTCCCCGAAGTCCGTGAGTTGCCCGCCGCTGATGTTAATCAGGTTGGCCCCGGCCGTGATGGCTTGTTCGATCGCCCGTGCCAAGTCAAATTGGGACAATCGGAGTCGTTTGTCGGAAAAGATGGGAAGCACCAATCCCCGACATTGGGGCGCAATCCCCCCCACGGGAGAACTGGGTTGACCGAAAATAATGCTGGTGACGTGGGTGCCGTGTTTGGACATAACACCGTCGGGGGAGGCTTCCCCTTGTAGTAATGTCGGCACTCTTGTCAAATCCGCACCTTGGAAACAGGGGTGTGCTGAGTCAACGAACCCATCGAGAACTGCAACGCAAATTTGAGGATCGCCTTGGGTGTGAGAGTGCAGAGGAGAAAGTCCAGAGATATCAGCGAGATCGGTCATAGTTATGACTTAAGAAGCTGCAAGGGTTGCTTTGTGGGGGCAGTCTCCATCGAGGTTGGGGAATCGGAAAAAACTTCCTTCAAGACCAAATCCGACCGCGACGAAAGGGTTTCTTGTCCGTTTGCTTGGGAAGGTTTTGTGCCCAACGATACCAGTAACCGTAATCGGCCATTCCAGTTGCTTGAGATTGTTGAGCTGAGAAAGTGGCAACAGTCAGTTTTTCTTGGATGGGAACCTCTGCGGTTTCCCAAGTGGCTCCATGGAGCGTGCCATTATTGCTATTGTGAGTTCGATCGCTAACGGTTTCTCCCGAACCTTCATCGAGCGGCCAATAGCCAACTAATCCAGATTCGTTGCCGTTTAAACGGCGGTGCATATTTTGTTCGATTTCAGCCGGAGTCCGAACGCATTTCCAAACCCGAAGCTCTCCTAAGTTTCCTTCAAAAGGAAATCTAGATTCTTTGCCTGAAGCGATATAAAAGATTCCGGTTCCTTTAAAGGGAGAAGCCGGTCGCTGACAGATTTCGTGACCGTCGAGGTAGAGAATTTGTTTTTGATTTTGGAAATCATAAACCCCACACCAATGATGCCAATCTGTATCTGTATAGTTTGTAGGACTATTCAGGTCGTTACCATGGAAAGCAAGGGTAAATACATTTGTATTTCGGAATCCAAAATGTAATCCTTTATTAGTTGTATAGTCACCTTGGAAAAAAATTATATGCCATTGGTTGGGTTTCTTTCGTTGTGCCCAACACTCAAGGGTAAAGCTTGCATCTACCAGATTGATTCCATTACCACAATCAATATAATCATCAACACCATCAAAGGTTAAAACCGAACCCTGAGATTTTGGAGTTGATAAAGTTGCAGTCGTCGGTTTTTCTTGGACGGGAACCTCGGCCTGTTCCCAAACCGTTCCATGAATAGTACCGTGATTACCGTTACCGGTCTTGTCTTTGAGAGTCGTCCCTTCGCCCTCATTCAGCGGCCAGTAGAGTGCTAAATTTGGCTCGCTGCCTGTCAGGCGATCGTGCATATTATCTTGAATTTCTTGCGGGGTACGAACACAATTCCAAATCCGCACCTCAGCCATTTGCCCTCGAAAGGCTTGGTTGACATCAAAACGGCCGCCAACGCTATCTTGCTCTTGTCCTAAAACGAGAGCACCACCCTGGGGAATAGTTTGACCCGCAGATAACGTGTGAGAAAATTCTTGTTGACCATCTTTGTAGAGTTGCACTTGCCCCGTACTACTTTCCCAGGTCACCGCACAGTGATGCCATTGACCATCATTCAGCGCTATCCCGCTCTTGATTAATGCATCTGCGACATAGATTAGTAACGAGCGATAGTCGAAGAGAATAAAGGCATTACTCTTGCTCTTGGTTGAATAGCCGATTGGGGTTCCTGTATTCGTAGCATCCGTTTTGAGCCAAAGCTCAACCGTCAAAGTGCGTTCTGGAAAATTAAATGGGTTGACGATCGCATAGTCTGGGGGCGTGCTAGTATTGCGAAAGGTTAAGACAGACTGCATATTTGACATCAAAAATCTTCCAAGTTCTTTGCGGGCTTAAAACAAACTTAAAACCCATATAAATAACTGACGAGGTCTGATGAAGTTCCTCGCCTAAGATAAAGCTTGACTTAGATGCTGGCATTCCTAGTGCAGCACGGCAGAAATCAATACCTAGCGATCGAACGCTGAAAGCTCTGTACAGTAAGCATTTTTGATTTTTAATGACCCGTAGTGGCACTAGGAGACGCTTCGCGAATGCATGAGTATATCTCACAGTTCAATTGTCAATTCGCCCTTTCCTAACGTGTTTTCGAGAGGTAAAAGGTTCTTAATATTTACTCTATCGATGGTCTCTAATCTTTAATTCTGTCAAACAACACTGGATACTCGTGAGTATCTTCTTACCCTGAAATAATTTGATGACAAACCAATTTGTTGGTTTAGCTTGGTTCTGGAATCATAGCACCATCACGAATCGCATATCTTTCCAAATTTGGAAAGCAATAGACAATTCAAATATGCTATAATAAAAGACTTACTAAAAAATAAAAGTTTATTTTGTCGTTTAGGTTAATGCGATCGGCAAGTCAACTTAACGATTCCCTAATGTAAGATTGAGAGCGAACGATTCTGGTGTCTCTCCCTTCTTGCTTGTTACAACTTCCGCGCTTCAAAATTCTCCCCATGAGCGATCGCATCTCCCCCAACATTGCCGGTGTTACCCAAAACCGCAAAGCCGAACACCTAACCATCTGCCTCGAAGATGATGTCGAATTTAAGCAGCAAACCACCGGATTGGAACGGTATCGCTTCACCCACTGCTGCCTGCCAGAACTCGATCGCGATCGTATCGATGTCAGTACCCAGTTTTTGGGGAAAACCCTCGGCGCACCGCTACTGATTTCCTCAATGACGGGGGGAACGGAATTCGCTCAAACCATCAACTATCGCTTAGCTGCGGCAGCGCAACAGTATAAAATTGCCATGGGGGTGGGGTCTCAGCGAGTGGCGGTGGAGAATCCCGATGTTGCTGCCACCTTTGCCGTACGATCGCTCGCCCCAGATGCGCTAATTTTTGCCAATTTGGGGGCAGTACAGCTCAACTACGGCTACGGCATCGAACAATGTCAGCGATCGATCGACTTGCTAGAAGCAGACGCCCTGATTCTACACCTGAATCCCTTACAAGAATGCGTACAAACCAACGGCGATACTAATTTTGCGGGGTTATTTGACAAAATAGGCATTTTATGCAATAAGCTGCCTGTCCCGGTGATTGCCAAAGAAGTGGGGAATGGGATTTCCGCTGAGATGGCGCAACGGCTGATAGAGGTGGGAGTCCAAGCGATCGATGTAGCGGGTGCCGGGGGAACCTCCTGGGCGAAAGTAGAAAGCCAACGGGCGAAGGATGCCAAACAGCGACGGTTAGGGATGACCTTTGGCGATTGGGGATTGCCCACGGCTGAATGTATTACCAGCATCCGCGCGATCGATTCGACGATTCCTCTGATTGCTTCGGGGGGATTGCGCCACGGACTCGATGCGGCAAAAGCGATCGCCCTAGGAGCCAATTTAGCCGGTTTCGCCTCACCCTTCCTCAAAGCGGCCGCCGAATCGGACGAAGCGGTGGGGGAACTGGTGGAAATCCTGATGGCGGAACTGGTGACGGTTTTGTTTTGCACTGGCAATGCCACCCTGTCGGATTTGCAACACTCGAAATCATTGCAGCGGCTGTAGAGGGCAATGGACATTCGACAATTGACAATTGACAACGAATAATCGGCAAGTTGTTAGGGACTTGCAAAGAAATAAAGTACCCACGTCATCAAAGATACACCGGTAGGGGGAATGCGACCGTTGACCCCTACGATGGGTACACTATTTTCCCGCACATCCCTTATTCTCCCCATCTCCCCCTCTCCCCATCCCCCACACTGCGCGATCGCAGTACCATGAAACAAGGGATGCGATCGCGCAGCTTCGAGTTCGAGAAAATCCGTACCGATTTCGTGAAAGCGATCGTCAAAAGTGACGACCCACTCGCGATCGGCCACGATCAACCACTCGCCGCAGTCAGCCATGAGTCTTTGTCGGTATCGGTCTACGCCAATTGAGCCACATCTCGATCGAACTCAATATCGTCGCCTCAATCGCCCGTCCTTTTCCCATTCGCCCTTTTTTCACAAGCAACCATGCGCGATTTTTTCAAATACACTTTTGCGACCCTAACCGGACTGATTTTATTTTGCGGCCTGGGAATTGGGGGGCTGATTTTTTTGGCGGTTTCTGCGGCATCTACCGATAACGGTCCCAAAGTCAAACAAGATTCGATGTTGGTATTGGATCTCGAAACGTCGATTCGGGATACGCAACCGGCTTCGACGACGGGTGAGGCGATCGAGCGATCGCTCTCGGGAGAACAAACCAATACTCTACCTCTGCGGACGGTGTTGCAAACCCTCGAAGAAGCCGCCACCGACGATCGCATCACCGGACTTTACCTCAAAGGTAGCTCGAGTCCCGGTCTGAGCGGCTATGCCACCCTCGGGGAAGTTCGCGCGGCCCTGAAGACCTTTCGCGAGAGCGGCAAACCGATTATTGCTTACGATCGGGATTGGTCGGAACGGGAATACTACCTCGGATCGATCGCCAACACGATCGCCATCGACCCCCTCGGCGTTGTGGAAATGAACGGCTTGAGTGCGGAAACGCTGTTTATGGCGGGGGCTTTGGAAAAATACGGCATCGGCGTGCAAGTGGTGCGCGTCGGTTCCTTCAAAGCAGCCGTCGAACCCTTCACTCGCAAAGATAACAGTCCCGAAAATCGGCAGCAAACCCAGAAACTCCTCAGCGACCTTTGGAACGAATATCTCAACACCGTCAGCGAGTATCGGGAGTTGGATGCTGCCGCCATGGGATCGATCGCCCAAACTCAAGGTCTGCTCGTCTCCGAAGACGCTCAAACCCAAGGATTGGTCGATCGGATTGCCTACGATGATGAAATCGTCTCGGAGTTGAAAGCCCTCACAGAATCCGACGAAGACGATACTACCTTCCGGCAGATTAGCGTGGGAACCTACGCCGATATTACCGGTATTTCCAACGGCGATCGCAATGCTAGCGAGGGTCACGTTGCCGTCGTCTACGCCACTGGGGCGATCGTGGACGGAGAAGGATTACCCAGCGAGATTGGGGGCGATCGATTTGCGGAAATTTTGCGAGAACTGCGCTTAGATGAAGATGTGGCGGCGATCGTTCTGCGCATCAATAGTCCCGGTGGCAGTGCCTCGGCATCGGAAACCATCAAGCGAGAAGTGGAACTCATCGCCCAAGAAAAGCCGATCGTCATTTCTATGGGGAACGTTGCCGCATCCGGCGGTTACTGGATTGCCATGAAAGGCAGCCAAATTTTTGCCGAACCCACAACCATTACCGGTTCGATCGGCGTATTCGGGCTGTTATTTAACGTTAAAGAGATTGCCAACAACAACGGACTGACCTGGGATGCGGTTAAAACTGCCCCCTTTGCCGATACGCAAACCGTCTCGCGTCCGAAAACCGACGCAGAACTGGCCGTTATTCAAAAAATCGTCGATCGCATCTACTGGCGTTTCATCCGTGAAGTCGCCACCGGCCGCGAGTTAACCCAACAGCGAGTCAATGAAATTGCCCAGGGACGAGTTTGGTCGGGTTTGGCGGCCAAAGACATCGGGTTGGTGGATGAGATTGGCGGACTCGAAGCCGCGATTGCAGCCGCCGCCACGCAAGCGGAGTTAGGGGACGACCCCAAAGTGCGAGAATACCCCCGAATTCCATCTTTTGAAGAACAACTCATCGAAAACCTGATCGGGGAAGCGTCAACTTCAACCCCCTCCGATCCCCTGACGGCGCAATGGAAACAACTGCAAAAGGAGTTTGCCAGTCTGCGAGAAATGAACGATCCGTTGGGAGTTTACACTCGTTTGCCCTATAACTTTGAGATTGAGTGATATGCAGAAGATGGGGTGATGGGGTGAGGGGGTGATGGGGTGAGGGGGTAATGTTCCCATGAAGGCTACGTACAACTTTGTGCTGAGTGAGTTGGGATCTAAATTCCCCGCGTACCCGCGTCCTCCCTCTCCCGAGACCTGCGAGAGCAAGCGAAGCCTTCCCCACACGGGTCGCTTCAGAAAACGATACAATCTAATCTAAAAGCACTATTTACGCATCGCACCGTGAGGTTAATATGGCAGAAGCACTCGCATTAACACCCGATAACGTTGAAACCGTTTTAGACGAACTGCGCCCCTACTTAATGGCCGATGGCGGCAACGTCGAACTCGTAGAGATTGACGGTCCGATCGTGAAATTGCGGCTACAAGGGGCTTGTGGCTCTTGCCCCAGTTCGACGATGACGCTGAAGATGGGAATCGAGCGCAAGCTGCGTCAGGAAATTCCCGAAATTGCCGAAGTCGAGCAAGTCCTGTAATCGGGGACTTTGGGAGAAAGGGGAGCGGAGAAAGTAAAGGAAGCTTTGGAGGAGTAAACGAACAACTCTAATGGGTGAGTGGTTGTCATTTTCTCTATCTTCCCCCTCCCCGCGTCCCCATGTCCCCGCGTCCCCATGTCCCCATCTCCCGTATCGTCCTGAATTCCTTCAAATTGGGTGTAAAAATACGATCGTATCCCTCGAACTGTCCTCAATTGCCAAGGACGCTCGATACGAATCCTCCCAATGCTATGAATTTACGTCCGGGGCAACTCGTCCTCTTCCTGCTGTTTTGGCTCAACGGTACGCTGGTCTTCTCTGGGGCGAATCTTATCGGTTCTGCCGCTGGTTACGCCCAAAGCGATTCCCAACCCAATTCCCAAAATAATTCTCTGTGTCCGACCCCTGCGCTGTCTCGCCTCACCCGACACACGATTACACCAGGGGAAACCCTATCGAGTATTGCTGCCCAATACAATCTCATCGAAGCCACCCTCATCGGCATGAACCCGATTCTACGTCGCGGTAGCGCCCCCGTCGGTACGGAAATTGCGATCCCCCCCTACAATGGCATTCCCGTGCAAGTCCCAGCTGGTGCAACTTGGCAAGACTTAGCCGAAACCTACACCGTCCGCGCCGATGCGTTGTTTGAGGTCAATGGTTGCCAGCCCCCGGGAGATGTTGTTTTCGTCCCTGGGGTGAATTGGTCTCCAAGCGAGGCAACCGGCGCGCAAAATCCCCCGAATAACAAGCCCGAAACCGGTCCCAACAACCGTCAAGTGTTTGCATATCCCTTGCCTGCCGAGGCGGTCGTTGTTATCGATTACGGCTGGGTTTTAACCCCTCGCAGTCCGGATGTCGTTTTCCACAGCGGACTGGATTTGCTCGCCCCCGCAGGAACGTCGGTGGTGGCAGTGGAAGGGGGAACCGTGGCGTTTGCCGGAGAACAGGGGATTTATGGGAATCTCGTTGTTATTAACCACCAACAGGGCAAACAAACCCGCTATGCTCATCTAGACAATATCCAAGTCCAAGCCGGTCAGCAAGTCTCAGTGGGAACGAGTCTCGGCACCGTAGGCACAACGGGAGTTCCCGATACTGACGAACCCCATTTGCACTTTGAAGTTCGTTACAATGCCGATTTAGGTTGGGTTGCCGAAGATCCGACACTGTACCTGCAACCACCGCAATAAGCTCTCACGCATTTAAATTGTATCTGTGGCTGGAGGGGGAGATGGGGAGATGGGGGGAGGATGTTATCGCCCTCGAACAAGTCGATTGTATACCAACTTAACCGCACATTAGCTTAACTCTGATATCGCAACCATGAAAGCGAGTTAGGGGAACTAGCGATCGAATATCGTTAAGCTTCGTTGCAAAGTGAAAAATTGGCATTCGGACTATGGTAACTTTTGTAACCGTTAGGCTTCACAAAACTAACCGTAAAAACCACCCGAAATATAAACGTATGAACTCTCAACATTCTGCTGGTCCGTTGCGTGAAGATATCAGCGAATACGTGGCTCACCTTCAGCTTCATATGGCTCTGCAAGCTCGGAATTTGGTGCCGACTCTCACTCAAGTTTCTAATAGTCGCGAGCAGTTGTTGCAAAAAACTCAGGCTGATTTTGAAAAACAGGTTTCCCGGCAACCGATCGATCCGAATATCTATTCTTGAAAGATAGATTGCGATCGAAGCATTGCGATCGAACTCTTTTTTAAAGATGCGTTACGACGAATGTTCCAATATTCTCGATCGTTAATATTGCATTCGTCTTAACACATCTGAATCGCCGTCTAGCATGACTAAAATCTCTACAGAACAAATAAGCTAAAACCTACATCAAATCAAAGGTTTAAGCTTATTTTTTAAAACCTTCCCATCGTTCCCTTCTCGAACAACTATCCAGTCTGTTCGGTTCTCAAACTTATTACTTATTAACGCGGTGTGCAATCTTTTTGCGCTCGCAATATAGTGAGCGAGTCGAAAAATCCCCCTTTTCCCCTTCCCCCTTCCCCTTTAACCCCGAGCGAGAGGATTTTGGAGAATTAAGTCGCACATGGCGTTATTACTCACATGGCGTTATTACTTATTACTTAATTCCCCCCATCGGATCGAGCCAACGGGTGATTTCTCCTCCCAATTGATTCAAATCTCGATACATTTCCTGCTTCATCCACTGACCGACGGCATCTAAGGGTGAAAACGAGCTTCCCGATCGCCAGTTCACGTCTTGTCCCATGGGAGTGGTATGGGTGCCATTGAGAGTTTGCAAGGTCACCATATTAGGGAATCGCCGTTGCAACACATCGTACAACCCTGAGGTTTGGTCGAGGTCGTCGCGGGTAAATTTAATCAACAAATTGCGCCGAATCTGATACTCTTTGGCCACAATTCGATCGGTTTCATCCGGTGTGGGAGTAAATTCGACATCCATCATCGATCCCATCATCGGCGCGATTTGTTCCATTAGAGGAATCGATCGACGGGCGGGAAAATTATTAAATGAAATCAAAATATTGCCCGATCGCTCAACAGAAAATAAACTGCCGATGAGTAAGTGCAGTTTGCATCCCATACTGTGGCCCAAACCATAGATGGGTAAATACCGCCGACGCAGGGTACGAGTTGCCCGCAGGCGATCGAGGGTTTGCTCGAAGCGACTGAGAGCGGACTGGGCAATTTCTCCATGATCGAAGGTATTGATAAACGGTGTGGCAACGATCGCGTAACCCTGCCGTGCCACATTTTCTAGCACGAAGCGATAAGTCACTTGCGGGGCAGCCGCCACGAAAGCCCCTCCCAAAAAATGTACGATCCCTTTAGGACGCGGGGGAACGAACACCGAACTGCCGGCGATATCTTGCCAATCCGTCACGATTCTTCCTCCTCTGTGCGAGATTTCATTTGACGCGGGCGATCGCTACTCCACGCCCACCAACTCGTACCGCACTCGCAATGATAAAACTCCTGCCACTTTTTGCGATAGTCTTCGGTAAAGACGGGAGACTGGCGGTTAATCCAAACTTCTTTCGCCTCGCCACTGCTGGCTTTGCAGGTCGGACAGCAAAACTCATAAGCGTGAACTGATGAGTCCGTCCATTTGGGGGGAATTGGAGCAAAAGCTTCCATAGTTAGAAGTAACGTTGAAAATTAAGAATTAAGAATCGAAAACAAACTAGGTAGATTCTTACCTAAAGAAGTACGGGAGGCTTCCCGTGTTTGAACCGGGAGAGGTCAGCGACTGCGGTTTTAACCGCATTGAAAAATTTGACGAATTGCAAGATAATGTAGGCGCATCAAGAATTAAGCAGGGTATAGCCAAACGGTTGCTAGCCGCATGGAGCGCGGGATAAAAAAGAGGCGTGAACCTGACCTTGTATCCGGGCAGTGGAGGGGTAGCGAAAACCCGCGCCATACATAGCTAAAACGCATAGCAGCGTCAAACCTAAACCAAAAATCAATGCATACAGTACCGTAGGGCATACGGGAACTGGGAGAGCAATCTCTAAAACGCTTGAGGAGACAAGCCCCTCTGGTGCGAACACTTTTCATCGAGAGAAGGGTTAGTAGTAAGGGTTGTCGGTGAACCAAGAATCCCCCATATTTTAAGTGGGGGAGTGTCAAAGCCTTTCTGTTCTATCTTAACGGGAGGGGACATCGATATCGTCCCGTTCCTTTTCCCAATTGTCTTCATCCGTAGGTAGCACAGTTGATATGAACCCAGCCCAAGAGATTCGCCGTCTGTTCGACCTCATGCCCGCCTCAGGTCGGATGATGACCAAAATTGTCAGCGGACCCGCTCAAACAAAAGTCATCGACAGCCCGTTTCCCCGACCCTGGCATCGCGATCGATCGATCTCGATTAATTTCGATCGCTGGGGAGAACTGCCGCAGCCACAGCGGGATTTACTGCTGTTGCGAACGGTGAGTTGGCTGATTGGGATTAAATGGTTTCAGCCGGACTTATCGCGGGGCATTGTGGCGGCTGGGGTGTTGGGAACTTTCGTCGAACTCTTTCAGGGCGATGCGGTAGGTATTGTAGCGGCTGGGGGATTGACAGCACTCGCAGCGACCCAGATTTGGCGGCGAACCCGATCGAACGAGTCGGAACTCACCGCCGACGAAGCTGCGATCGATGTTGCGTGTCGTCGGGGTTACAACAAAACCGAAGCCGCCCGATATCTTCTCGGGGCGATCGAAGCGGTTGCCCGGATTGAAGGACGACCGACTTTGAGTTTTACAGAATTGATTCGATGCCAAAATCTGCGGGCGATTGCCGGGATGTCTCCGGTGGGGGTTCCGAACGGCGTGCGTCAAGATCGATAGGATTGGCGATCGTTCCCATTCGTTTTCCAGCCATCCTACCGGATCTGTCCTCTAGGGATGATATAGCCGTATTCAGTCGGGTTAGGACAATAGTGCGTTCGCGCAGCGCGTGCGTCAGCACGAACATCTTGCTCGCGTTTCCAACGATACGATTGTTGGAGGTGTCCTAACTACAGTGAATACTGCTATAAGGGGGCTGAGTGCCAAGCTGTTCTGGTTTCCCATCATTCAGCAATTCCTGAATCAGACGATTTGGTATTGGGAGAATGTCACCTAAAATCTTCAGCACCGATAACGCTAGCATTTGTGTCGAGCACAGTTGCCAATACCTCACCACTATTGACGATCGTAATTTGAGTATCATTGTTGACTTGTGCGATACTCAGCTGTTCAAATGTCAGCCTCGATCTGAGTTTAAATACGTCTTGACCATCTTGGAAGTCAGCAATGATGTCGAGACCTCGACCTTGTTGTAATACAAAGGTATCTGCACCATTGCCTCCACTGAGAACATCTCGACCGGGACCGCCAACCAACCAATCTTTTCCGTTATCGCCATAGAGGTAATCGTTCCCTCCTCTGCCCTGGAGAATATCTTTTCCTCCTCCTCCAGAGATGACCTCATTTTTGGGGCTACCGGTGATTCGATCCCTGGTGTCTCCGCCAATTTCGATGACTTGGAGTAGTCGATCGGCAGGAAGATTCTCAATTCTTTGGGTTCTGCCACTGGGCCAGTTGATGACAAGTTCTTCGACTTCTGTATGCTCAGCCAGTCCAAAATGGACGCGCTGGTGGCTTTGGGTGTTATTAACGATGCCACCAGCCTGTTCTCGCAGTTGCGTCACCCCGCCAGCGGTGAGGAACACTTGAGCGCCAATTCCATCTCGATTGGAAACGGTTCCTTGCAGATCGATTTGAAACCAATGATTATCATTTCCCTGATTCCGAAATAGTTGGTAGGGAGCAATGTCAACCAGAGGTGTATCTATACCTGCGCCATTGCCAACGAACAAATCAAGAAAACCGTCTAGGTCATAATCAGCCGCGATCGCAAAATCACCCTGTCCGATTTCAGTTCCGGCAGCTCCCCCAGCATCGGGCATCGCAATAAAGGTTCCATCTCCCTGATTTTCATAGAGAACATTGGGGGTGTTTAGCACGGAACGGGATGTCACGATGTAGATATCCTGATCCATATCGTTATCGAAATCCCCTACGATTGGATGGCCTTCTTGGATCGGAATACTATTGATTCCCGCTGCATTACCTTGATTGACGTATCCTTGAGGCGTGCTCATCCACAGTTGGTCGTTTACGTTTGGAGGAGGCGCTTGAAAACCCGTTGTTGTTAGCCCGGAAATCGTTGCGCTGCTCTGGATGGATACAGCCATCAGCTCTTGGGTGATGACGTTTTCTTCTGGGATAATTTCGTTCGTACTCGACAACAGGAACTGCCAACGTTGCAGACTCGGATCGTACCCAATGTAAATTCCTCGATCGACTCCTGGAGTATGAGGCAAGATCCCCTCGACTTCAGGATTGTCAGGTGACAAGGTAAATGTAAGGTCTGTGGGATTTAGACCCTCTGCCCCGATATAGATTTTGTCAGGAGGGATAGCAAATCTGATACCGCCATCGAATAGATTGAAAGTGACCTCTGCATCAGTATTAAATTGGAAACCCTTCTCATTCTCTAGTGCTACGAGTTGTGCAGTCAGCCGATTGGGAGCATTTTGATAAACATCGTTTCTGGGATCGAAGCTGTTTGAGATATAAAGATCGGGGCGCAGATCGCCATTAAAATCAGCGGTTGCGACCTCCTTGCGAGTTGCATTAGGTAAGACCTCTGAGGTAATATCCCTAAACGGAATTGAAGTCGTGTCATAAATGGTAAAAGGAGGGACCGTTCTAGCAACCAAATCTAAATTGCCATCTCCCGATAGATCCGATAGAAAGAAAAATAGGGCATCGTCTTGGTCAAAACCCACAGCCTCAGACACATCCACAAAAGTGCCATCAGCATTCTGCTGTAGGATTTTGGGTGGAGCTTCGATCTCATCGGGCCTGGCATTGGTACCCACAGCTATATCGAGCAAGCCATCATTGTTAAAATCAAACCAGAGCGGGCTACGTCCACGATCTGCAGGATAGTCAATTCCCCGGGAACTTGCTTGGTCTTCTAATATTCCCCCCTCATTAACATAAAGTCGGTGAGTCAAACCCGGAAACACACCAAGACCTCGGGCTGCACCGACAAGTTGGATCAGGTCTTGGTCTCCATCACCATCGAAGTCAGCCCACGCTGTTCCGTGGGCGTCTCCGCTAGGCGGTTCGGCAAAGATTTCGGCAGTGGCATTGGTAAACGTTCCATCCCCATTATTTAGATACAGGGCGCTGTCATCAAAATGACCATTCACCCAAAGGTCAGGATAGCTGTCACCATTAACATCACCCCAAGCAGATCCATAACTTAGACCCTGGCTCAAGATCCCTGATTCTGAAGCAGATATTTCCTCGAAAAGAACTGTACCCATAATTTGATTACTCCCAGTAACTTGACAAGATCTTCATAGATCGCTCTTCAAAGTACCCACCTTTCAAGGATTTGATGCAGATACAGTTTGATTAATTTATTAAATTGACACTCCCCCGCGTTTGAATGCGGGGGTTTTGGCTCACTCTCTTGTTAGATAAAATCTTCAAAACCGATAACGTTAGCATTTGTATCGAGTACAGTCGCTAATACCTCACCACTATTGACTATGGTAATTTGAGTATCATTGTTGACTTGTGCGATACTCAGCTGTTCCAATGTCAGCCTCGATTTGAGTTTAAATACGTCTTGACCATCTTGGAAGTCAGCAATGATGTCGAGACCTCGACCTTGTTGTAATACAAAAGTATCTGCACCATTGCCTCCACTGAGAACATCTCGACCGGGACCGCCAACCAACCAATCTTTTCCGTTATCGCCATAGAGGTAATCGTTCCCTCCTCTGCCTTGGAGAACGTCTTTTCCTCCTCCTCCAGAGATGACCTCATTTTTGGGGCTACCGATGATTCGATCCCTGGTGTCTCCGCCAATTTCGATGACTTGGAGTAGTCGATCGGCAGGAAGATTCTCAATCCGTTGGGTTCTGCCACTGGGCCAGTTGATGACAAGTTCCTCGACTTCTGTATGCTCAGCCAGGCCAAAATGGACGCGCTGGTGGCTTTGACTATCATGAATAATGCCGCCAGCCTGTTCTCGCAGTTGCGTCACCCCGCCAGCGGTGAGGAACACTTGAGCGCCAATTCCATCTCGATTGGAAACAGTTCCTTGCAGATCGAGCTCAAACCAATGATTATCGTTTCCTTGGTTGCGAAATAGTTGGTAAGGAGCAATGTCAACCAGCGGCGTATCTAGCCCCGCGCCATTGGCAACGAACAAATCCAGAAAACCGTCTAGATCGTAGTCAGCCGCGATCGCAAAATCACCCTGTCCGATTTCAGTTCCGGCAGCTCCCCCAGCATCGGGCACCGCAATAAAGGTTCCATCTCCCTGATTTTCATAGAGAACATTGGGGGTGTTTAGCACGGAACGGGATGTCACGATGTAGATATCCTGATCCATATCGTTATCGAAATCCCCTACGATTG
>NZ_JBRJXU010000061.1:0-9941 GCF_057467645.1 Zarconia sp. | reverse complement strand
CGAGGTGCTCGCATCTGCTGAGACTACGGCTCTAGAAAAAGCGTCAAGCATTTATATCTCCTTGTCAATCAATTCGATTGTTTTGGGTTAGCGACTCGTGTTGAACTCGAGCCTTTTGCTTTTCTGAAGCTAGTCCAGACAAACCCGCTACGTCTCATATATGAAAAACTAAGTAACATTTCGTTATCTTTAGACATCTTGCACGAATCGTGAAGCACGTGTCACTTCAGCATTCAAACCCACATTTGGCTCATCTAGCGTTTCACTTCCAGAATTTCCGTATATTCAAACTCATTCGGACTGCGACGGACTAGAGGGTAGGAGATGCCACCGAGTTCGATCGAATCTTCTTCGCAATCGGGTTTGGGGGAGTTGTAGGAAAGCACGTATTCTCGACCGACGCGATCGGCAATTTCTTCAGCAAATTCTCCCCGCCATTGGGTTTTAGACACCAACACCACCAACTGGTTGGCAAGTTGGGGAATCCACTTGGTGACTTGACGGCGATAAATTTCATCCAAACTACCGAAGGGGGAATCCATCACTACTGGGAAGGTGCTGCTGTCGGGACCCATTAAGGTATTTTTCTGACTCCACTCGCGCACCCCATCGATAATGCCACCGATAAACGAGAGGCTGAGAATTTGGTTTTCCCCGGTCGAAGCGGCGACGTTGGACTCGATGCCGGCGGTATTTTCCACTAGAGTCAACTCGTACTTTTCATTCAGTTTGGGAGTGTAAGGGGTAAAGGAAATTTGAGAGAACAGTTCTTGCACCCGTTTTTCGAGGGAGGTGCGAAATTTTTGTTCGAGTAACCCGCGTACCGTCGTCAATCGGTCGATCGCATCTTGAGTGGCGGCAATCCGATGCTGGGCGATCACTTGCCGTCGTTCGTTCATTCGCTGCTTATCGACTTGCTTGTCTAAGCTAGAGATTTGGGCGCGCAAGCTATCGATTTGCTGCTGGTTGGAACCGGTTTCTCGATTCAAATCGCTCCAGCGTTTGTCGGCTGAATCCAGTCGCTTTTGTAGTTGCTGGATATCTTCATCGGGAAAGTTTCGCAGTTTCTCTTTAATCTCTTCGAGTTGCGTTTGTTTGCGAGAAAGTTCTGCCCGCGCCCGATCGATCCCGGCCGTGAGGCGATCGACCTCTTGCCAAAAATGAGCGGCTTGTTTGTCGATTTCATCCACTTGGCCGTTCATCCAAATAGCGGTTTCCTCCACCGCAGCAACCCCCGCTTTATCCATCCAGCTGCGGACGCGCTCGTACTGGGGAGACTCCGGTTGCAGTGGTGCGCCGCAAATACAGCTTTGGCGATCGAGTAATTCGAGGACGAACTGTTTTTTGATGCCTGCGGGTAGCTCTCCCCGTTCCCGCAATCCGTCGATGGTACGGCGAAATTGCGCCGTAATATCCCCGAGAAAAATACTGTACCCCTGGTCCGAAATCGACTGCTGAAGCTGGGATCGATCTTGGGCTAATTGCTTTTTAATAGCGCTTCCTTGGGCTTCGAGTTCGTTTCGCAAGCTTTGTAGCTCTTCTGCACCGCCTAGCTCCATTAAACGACCGCTCAGAGCTTGTTTAATCTGAGCTTGATGGGTGAGTTCTTCCTCGATTTCCGATCGTCTTTTGTCGAGAGCGTCGAGTTCTTTTTCGAGTTTCTGTTTTTGCCGGAGTAAGTTTTTTGTTTCCGGGTTGCCAATACCGCGCAAATGGGTTTCTAAGGATTTCTTGGCTTCCCCTAAATGACGAATGCCGCGAATAATCACTTCCACTCCTAATAATTCCTTTGTGGCCGTCGCAATTTCTGACTTTTTATCGTCGCGAACGATTTTTTCAATTCTTTCGCCATTAAAGAAAAAATAGGGGTACAAACTTTCGGGTAAAATACGGGCGATAATTGCTTCAGAAGACTCCGGGGGAAGCATCCACCGACCATCTTCTCGAGCGACTTGTAAGGTTAATTGACTGTCCCCTTGCTCGAAACCCGAGCGAGCTTTATACCCGCGACACAGCCGCTTGGCTTGATAGCACTTGCCATCGTGCTCGAATACCACTTCTACCCAACAAGGAATCGGAACATCTAAATCGGCTTCGGCGATCGCTCGCTTGTTAACCAGTTCGTTGGGTAAAGCAAAGTCCGGACTGAGTTTCTCATATAAAACCCAAGTAAATCCATTCAATAGTGTGGTTTTTCCCGCCCCATTATTGCCATGAACGACCGTTGTATTTTTCAAGTTCTCTGAGAGAAAAACCTCCAGGGTTTCACCGTAAAACTGACGAAAGTTACAGAATTTTATCGAGGTTAGTTTCATTCTGGAATCTCTTCGTGAATAATTCTTAAAATATCGTCGTTAATGCCCCGAGATTTTTTCGTATAGAGTCGATCTTTTTCCGCTTGCAGCACTCGTTCGATAATTTGCCGGACTTCCGGGGAAGCGCTAGTAATGGGTTCTTCGACATCGCTTAACTTCCCTTTGGCTTTTTTGCCGTAGGACGCTCGTTTCTCCGCGAGCATATTCGAGAGCGATCGCGTCAATGGGTTCGTGTAGGAAAACGTTTTGGTCATTGGCACTCACAGATTGAATTTAGAGGATGAATCGACATCTACTCGCAAAGGGTTAAGGGTGAAAGGGAGAATAAATTCATGACTGAATCATAGATATTGTATGAATTTTTTCTTTCCACCAGATGTCTAATCGAGGTAAATTTATCGATGAATTAAATCGCCACTTCCTTAGCACGCAGGTTTGCGGCAACAACAAACGCTTCAAACCCAAAGATACGATCGCTAAACCTACCGCACATCAGCGGGTCTCCTTCGTAAATATTGAGAAATGCGATCGCCCAGCGCGCGGAAATTCGGACGAGGCTCAAGTCCAACAACGATATCGGGTAGCGAATGATGTGTTGTCTCAAGCAGATACGTGATAACTTTACTAAATCATACGCAACCTTTCCATGACAAGGGAGATCCGGAGTTGCCCCAAGACGCGATCGCAACTTTTGGTATACCTTAGTCAAAATAACGGTCAAAATCACCGCCGGGAGAAGCCGTTTGCCACCTCGAAACCTCCAGTCAGATCGATACCTGACTCGATATTGAATTCTGCCGACAGGCACGAGGCGAACGGGAGGGGTGCCATCCTTCAACCGGTCCAACTCAAATCGGTATTGCTCGGCAATACCACTCGCTATCCCCAAAACAGAGCGCTATGAAGGAAAATTTATCCGATTCCATCTCGTTGGCAACCCCCGAATTGAATCGAGTGGATGTTCTGATCGTCGCTGTCGGCGCGCGTCAAATTGGCTGGCGCTGTCGAGATGGAGCGATTCGGTATTTTGATGGGGACAGTCGCGAGCTATCGGAACATCCCCTGGCCAAAGAACTCGGAATCGATCCCTCAAAATCCACCTTGCAAGATTTGAGCCAACACTACGAGTCCCATTGTCGCGATTGCCTTTCGGGGGATTTTAGCGCCGTCGAACTCCTTCTCGACGAACCCATCATTCGAGATTGCGTCTCGGCCGGACTCAAACGCCTGATTTTATGGGGAACCGAACAACCCGCGAACTCTCCCCTGGTCCATCGAAATACCATCGGATTGGCTCGTTTGATGGCCGGCAAGGTGCGAGGGCATTGTCCCCAGCTCGAGGTGAAAGTGGTTGCGCTATCGGCAGAGCCTGACGACGATAAGGGCATTCGACGAGAACTCGAAGAAAAAGTACTGCCTTTGGTTTGGCCCTCCCCAGAAGAGTCCGAGCGCGATCGCGAATGGGTGGTGGCGATTCAAAGTCGGGGAAGCGAAAATAGCATCGATCGAACCCTCGCCCAGTGTGCGGTAGCCCTGTGCCTTCACGGTCGGGCGATCGATTTTACCCCCATCCTGCCCAACCCCTTTGAAGATGGCGCGAATCCCAAATCGAGTGCCTATCATGCCAACCTCGTCGGTAATTACGGTTGGTCTTGGGAATGCGATCGCATCATTGCCGCTTGGGAACGCGGGGATTTTGCACAAGCCCGCAGCGCCCTGAGCTTCCACCCCCAGTATTACGGAGGATTGCTCGGCAATTTAGCCCGACAGCTCGAAGGTTGGAAGCGAGGGAAACTCTCTGCATTCGTTCTCAATTCGCGAGCTGAGAGTCTCGAAGCTTGGTTGAATTCCCCCGAGTTACCCGAACTCGCCACGCCCGAAGTCGTGACCCAGTGGCAGCAACAACTTCAGGAATTGCGCGCTCGCCCCGAGTGCCAAGCTTGGGAAGCCACGTTTTCCATGGACTTATGCCTGAAAAATGGTGATTCCCCCAAAGCATTTCTCTTATTTACTCGCATCTTGGAACGCTTGCTCTACCTCCAGTGCCAAGAACAAAAATGGGTGGAAAAGGGCTATGCCGCCCGGCCCAAATACCTCAACCATCTCGGCAACAGCTATCAACCGGGTCTCAAGCGACTCGTCGATACCTGGCTGAGGGTCACCGGTCGCAATCAAACTGGCACCCTCAACCGATTGTTCGATAATATTTGCAACACCCGCACGATCGTTCTTCAAAAGACTGAAACCGTCCCCTTCGATGACATCTTATTCGTCTGGTCGAAGAACGGTCAGCCGATCGAATTCACTCACCCTCAGTATCTGGGTCTGATGCAGCGAATGCACGAAGGCCTGAAAATGGTGTGCGATCCAACCTGGCAGATGACCGAACTTACCCTGGGGCGATCGCTCTACAAGTGGGGATTAAAGGTTTTGGGCGATTTGGGGAAGCTGGGGTAAGGAACTTGCCAAAAAATCAGAGACCAGCTTGCCAACGACTTGCTGTAGGGGTTAACGGCCGCATTCCCCCTACGATTGGTATATTATTTTCCCGCAGATCCCTAAGTCGATGGTTACATCCAAGCCGTGAGATCTCGTTGGAGAATGTCTTGTAATTGGAGAATATCCTCTCGATAAATTTCTATCATTTCTTGACGCATTTCACCGGAAAGCTGGGGTCTTTCGAGATTGCTTTTGTTGATATTATTGCGGATTCGATCGCGAACGGAAGCTGACATAAAGGGTTTGAGAACCTTTGCAGCCAGGGATCGAATTGGATTTTTCTTCATCACCAAATCGTTGAGCATTCGGTTTTTAGGAATTCCGGAAACTTTGTGTCGTTGCGACATATCTGGCGCGAAATCCGGTTCAACTCCGACAAACTCGAACAGATCTCGGACTAAGCTTTGGCTATCGGTCACCAAATCATCGTAAAGATACACTTTAATTTGGTCGGCATCGAAGCGATCGTAATACCGTTTGAGTTGCTCGTAGTAAAATCCAATTTGGATGAAATAGCTTCGATTTTTGACGATCTTGGCAAATTCTTTCGGCTTCCCTGTTTTGGAGTCGATAATGGAAAAGTGATTGTTGCCAACATGCATCAGATAATCGGAAAACGCTCGTTCGGCTGGGTTTCGCAGGATAGCAATGAGTTTAGACTCGGGGAGGTAATGATGGATGCGTTCGGCGGCGCGAGGACGAAATAGATAAACGCTCGAAACTTCGCCGATGATTTTCTCTTCCGGCGCGTTTTCGAACATTGCCTGATAGCGATCAAATTGGGTAATCATCCCCTCAGGCTTATCTTCCCCTTCAAAGGCAAAAAAATACAGTTCCTTTTTTTCAGGAAAGAAGACATTGGGGTGCTGTTGCAGGTATTTATAGAGGGAAGTTGTACCAGATTTTCCAGCGCCTAAAATAATAAATTCTGGAAGTTTCATCCTTTAAATCTCTTGACTCTTGTGCAGCGCGGCAGAAATAATCCGCTCGTTCTCAACTGCTGAAAGCTATGTACAGTGAGCATTTTGAATTGTTCATTTTGCGACACCGCTCGCGGTGTCGGTTTGAGTCCCGTTCAACTTTTCAAGACGCATTTTTAATGACCCGTAGCGGCACTAGCCGATATCGAGTTCTATTGTTTCACGATATCGTAGATTAAGCTTGAGTACTCCAATGGGTTAAATCACGTCCGATTAGTTGACTCAAACTTTGGACTTCGGCTGAAAATTCTTCCTGGAGAGTCCGTTTGAAGTCAGAGTTTAAAGGAGGACGGGCCGATTTTTCAGTATTGAGTTGCTTTAACTTATTTTTAAACGTTTCTAAGAAGTAGCGTCGAGTCGACTGAGGAAGGGGAATTAAGAACTTTCCAATCTCTAAAATTCGGGCAGGAGGATACTTAATTAATTTTTGTAATCCCACATTGCGAACTTTTTTGTTCGAGTTAATTCGCTCCAACTCCGGTTGAAATTCTGGGTTGACGTCCAAAAAATTCAAAGTCTCTCGGTAAACCGTGGAAAAATCAGTCTTCAGATCGTCAAAAATAATGATATGAACTCGCTCCCTGCCGAACAAATCGAAATATCTTTGAACTTGCTCGGTGTAGCGCACAAATTCTCTATAAATCAGTTTTTTTGGATTTTTACAGTGTTTGGGAATTCGCTTTCCTTGTTTTCGATCGCTTTCAGCATTGAGCGCTTCTTGAAAACTGTGAATATCTTCACTAGAACCGTTGTAAAGATATTGGCTGTGCAAAGAGTATAGTAGCGAAACGGGTTCTCTGAGCATAATCACGATCTTAGCGCGATCGTTAAAATCATAAATTTTTTGAGCGGCAAATTTGGAAGGTAAGTACAATGGCGTTCCTTCTCCACAAATTTTACCCGACCCTTCCTGAAAATAATTCAAATACTCTTCGAGAGAATATTCTTTTTTTCCATCGGCAAGTTCGGTGCAAAAAAAGTTGAGTTCTTTTTTCGGAGGAATAAAAATATCGGGATGCTTGCTCAAGTGCTTACACATCGCCGTCGTGCCTGCTTTGGGTGCTCCGACGACAAAAAAAGTGGGCTTGTTCATCATTGAGGAAAATTTAAATCTGAGTGGTTTAAAAAAATTAAAATGATTTCATCCACGAGGATAAATCCCGTTGAATGAGTTCTTGCAATTTAAGAATATCTTCGCGATAAATTGTTGCCAGCTGTTTTCGTTCTTCCGTCGAAAGAGTCAATTTAGATTTATCTTGGGAATTGAAATTCATTAACGCCGATCGCAAATTTTGGCGAGTCTCCGGTGGTACAAGGACTTTCAGGGCAGAAGCTGCCATCGATCGCAATGGATTTTCCGTTCGTAACAAGCGATTCACTGCCTGATTTTTGGGAACTTGCGCCACTTGCAACTTTTTCGAGGTATCGGTGTTAAATGTTGTATCTACTCCTAAAAATCGATAGATGTCTTGCATGAATTGAACCGAATCGCGACCCAAGTCTTCGTACAGGTAAACTCGAACTCGATCGCCACCAAATTTATCGAGATAGTGTTTGAGACTATCGTAATACAATCCTTTGCGAATGGTGTACGATGTCTTTGCTTTTTGAATGTGTTCGGCGAAGGGTTTGGGTTTGCCAATGCTATCGCGAACGTGCATTAGATAATCAGAATAGGCGCGTTCGATAGGATTTCTTAAAATCGCAATTAGCTTCACATCGGGCAGATGATTTTGAATTAAGCTTGCTGAAGCTTCGTAGTGAAATAAATAGTTGGGTGAGGCTTCCCCGATCGCAATTTCATCGGTCACATCATCGAACAACTGAGAATATTGTGCGAAGGTATAAATCCCGTTTTTTTTGCGATCGCAAGCTTCAGCATCGGCATTCTCCCAATCTCGTTCAAAAAAGTTGGTTTCCTTCACCGGACTCATATAAACTTGCGGGTGTTGTTTGAGATAGTGGTAAATCGAACTCGTTCCCGCTTTTTGAACACCGATAATTAAAAAATTTGGTAACTTCGTTTGAGTTGAAATTGATGAATTCATAATTCCTACAGTGCGAGTATCTTGCTCGTTTTTTATATCTCAATTTCCGTCTCTAAAAACAATATTAACTAACTCAGGAAAGCTTTCACTGATTTTTTCAGTTTTATCGCATATCCTCTCAAGTCAAAATCAAATT
The DNA here is from genome assembly GCF_057467645.1 of Zarconia sp. Taxonomy (NCBI): domain Bacteria; kingdom Bacillati; phylum Cyanobacteriota; class Cyanophyceae; order Oscillatoriales; genus Zarconia; species Zarconia sp. Next base: position 1,963 of record NZ_JBRJXU010000061.1, on the reverse strand, counting down.
TGGGAGACGTAATATGTGGCGGTTTCTCATCATTGAGATAGCGATAATATTCCCAAATATCCCAATACGGACATCCCGGTTCGATGCGAATCCCCGCCCAATGGAGATACTCTACTTTTAAACCGCTTTTGGGGTCGATGAGTTGGTTTCCTTGCCGCTTAAAATGAGGGCTACCCGCCCAACTTCCCGGACAGCCTTCCGGACGGTGCACGAGATTGAATCGTCGATCGACTCGTTTGAGAATCGTATAGTTAATGATGGGCTGATCGGAGGTTTTTTGGGAAAAGTCGAAGTATTCCGGGTGGGCGGCACATTCGGCAAAACTTGCGTATAAATCGTCTTCGGAAAGGAGATTTTTTTTCGATGCCCAGAGTCCGCCATTGAAGATATCTTGAATCTCGGCTTCTGTAAAAACCCCGTCTTCGAAGACTTTTGGGGTAAATACGTTCGTAATACCACCCTTATGCTGGTAGTCGCAACACAGAAAATCGTAATCGGCAAAATAGTCTAAGTAATCGATAATTCGATCGAAGACGACGATATCGGTGTCGATATACAGAAACTCATCGAACTCGCCGAACCAGCAGGCTTGTTTGCGAAACTGATTCGGGCGGGCGAAAAATTCTCCGCCAAAAATTTGATGGAGGCGATGGGACAGTCGATCGACGAGTGCTAAATCTGGGTAAACGGTGACCCCGTATCTTTGGTTTAAAATCTCGGCAATCGTTTGATAGTTCTCGTCATAGGGAATTAAAACGATCGGGGTTGTTTCATCGTAGACTCGAATACTCTCAATTAACGCGATCGCTTGGTCTAAAACTCGATCGTTAGCTGTAATATAAATACCGCGACTCATTACTCGTTTTTTCTAAAAAGGTCAATTCGATCGAACAAAGTTTTTAAGCGTTAAGCCTGCAAAAACTTCAGGTATTGGGAGACGTTCATCTTCTGCAACACGCTACGGGCAAAACTCGGGCGACAGTTATAGGGTTGGGGTGTGCCTCGCAACTGAGGACGCTTCTCGGGTTCGTGCAAATAGCGATAGTGTAAAAATACCTCCCGGTAGGGGAAATCGATGTTTTCGCCACCACACAATCGGCTAAAAACCTTTGAAGGAATGCCGATATAGTGAAGGTAGGTCAAGGGATTGCCTCGATCGAATAGGATATTCTCTTTTGCTTCGAAGTGGGGCGACGTGACGCAACACCCCGTCCGCTGTTCCTTGGGTAAATTGAGGGCAAAATTGTAAATCGAGAGTTGCGATCGCATAAACATATAGTTCACGATCGTCTGATCGGGGGCCATGGGATAGAGAATTTCCGCTTCCCCCCCTTGCAGTTGACTCACCAGCCAGTCTCGTTTCTCACCGTCGAACAGCCCTTTTTTCGACCCGTAAAACCCGGCGCAAAAGATTTCCGACTGCAACCGTTCCGGAGAGAAAACTGCTTCGAGTTGACTCGAAGATTCCTCGTAAACGTGGGTGATATCCTTGTGCTGGAAGTCGTACACGACGCAGTCGTGGCGATCGAGGGATGCAAAAATGGGGGTCACCGAATCCATCAATAGCGTATCCCCATCCATGTAAATAAAGCGATCGAACGGTCCGTCGAAGGCGCAGAATCGACGATGCATTCCCACCCGGTGATAGGGTTCGTCGTCTCGCAGTTGCCACCGTTGCCGCGCTGTGGGGTGCGTCTCCCAGACCCGTCCGGCAAAGGCTTCCCAGCGTTCGATCGATTCGCGATCGTCGTATAGCGTCACATTCGGACGGCGAGCGATTTCTGCGGCAATGCGATCGATTCTATCGTCGTAGGGATACACGCAAACGGGCATCTCCTTTCCGGCAACCGCTTCAATGCTGTTAAGGAGGGCAACGAGTTGGTCGTAAATGACATCGTTGGCGAGGGTACAAATTCCATTCATGAGTTTTAGGGAATGGGGTGTGGGGTGTGGGGTGTGGGGT
>NZ_JBRJXU010000060.1:0-7381 GCF_057467645.1 Zarconia sp. | reverse complement strand
CGGTGAGGGCGGGGAATGGGGAATGGGGAATAGGGATGAAGTACTTTGCTCCCCAGCAACCAGATGTAGCCAGTGCGATCGCTTCGCTCATCAAGAGGCTTGCCAACCGCCCGAATCTCACCCAGAGTCGGCATCCCGTCGACGTCGCGGTCGCAAAACTGACGTTAAAGAAGAGATGGATCGGGTGGTGCTGAATTGTCAGTGACGATCGGAACTTGAGATAAATCGCATAAATTCCGTCGTTCCTCTTTCACTTCGGGACTCGTGGTGAGGTAATCACGTACGCGATCGCAGGCATGGGAGAGAATGAGCTGGGGATCGACAACGCGATCTAAATCCCACAGAATGACGGTTTTGTCCTCCGAGGCCGAGGCGAGAGTGCGATCGTCCGAACTGAAAGTGACTCGCAATACGCCGTTATTATGACCGTAAAGGGTGGTGAGCAAACGAGCGTCAGATTGCCACAGCTTGATGGTGCTATCTCCCCCAGCCGATGCAATCCAGCTCCCATTTCGACTGAATGCCACATCGAAAACTGCCGTACTGTGACCGTTCAAGGTTGCTAGTTCCGTGCCGTTTGGCTGCCATAACTTCACGGTGCCGTCCCAACTTGCTGTGGCGATCGTCTCACCGTCGGGACTGAAAGCAAGACCCACCACTGCATCCTGGTGTCCGGACAGGGTTTTTAGGAGGCAACCTTCTCGGTTCCAAAGTTTCACCGTTCGATCGCCGCTGGCAGTAGCGAGGGTTTGGCTATCGGGACTCCAAGCGATTTGATAAATGGCTCCCTGATGGCCTCTCAAAGTTAGATACTCGCGACTGTCTAACTCCTCTAACTCCCATAATTTCGCTGTTCCATCCCAACTTGCCGATGCCAGCATCGAACGATCTCCGGCGAAGGCAACGCTGCTAACGGTATCGTTGTGTCCGTTGAGTACTTGTAACAATCGCCCATCTCGATGCCAGAATTTTATCGTCTTATCCTGACTGGCTGAGGCAATTATCTCACCGTCGGAGCTGAAGGCAAGACCGACGATCGCATCATTATGTACGCCGAGGGTATCGATGCAGGTTCCATCTCGATGCCACAGTTTCAGTGTGCGATCGCCGCTGGCGGTGGCAATGGTTTCCCCACCGGGAGCGAACGCGACCCCAAATACTTTCGCGCGATGACCCCTCAAAATCGTCAGTAAGGTATCTTCCGGTTGCCAGAGTTCGATCGTTTTGTCCGAACTCGCCGTGGCAATCGTCCGACTGTCAGGGCTAAATGCCACGCCATTGACCTCGGCGCGATGCTCTCTGAGGGTTGCAAGAAAGGTACCATCTCGCCGCCAGAGCTTAATAGTTTTATCGGTACTGGCCGTTGCCAACCGACGACCATCGGGACTGAAGGCTAAACCATTCACCGCAGCGCGATGGCGGTTGAGGGTCGCAAGCAGAACGCCTTCTAAGCTCCAAAGTTTAGCGGTGGTATCTTCGCTCGCTGAGGCAACGATCTGACCGTCGGGACTGAAGGCGACATCCCAAACCCAATTCTGATGATCTTGGAGGGTCGCGAGTAATAAACCGTCTCGATTCCAAAGTTTGACGGTCTTATCCCCGCTGGCGGAGGCGATGGTTTCTCCATCGGGACTCCATGCCACGGCCATCACTTCCGCACCGTGACTTTGCAAAATTCCCCGCACGCTGCCATCCCGATTCCAAAGTCGAACGGTTTTGTCCCAACTGGCAGAGGCGATGGTTTCCCCATCGGGACTGAAGGCAACATCGATCGCGGCTCGGGTATGACCTTTGAAGATCGCTTGTTCTTGACCGGTTGTGGCGTTCCAGAGTCGAACGGTTTTGTCCCAACTGGCGGAGGCAATCGTTTCGCCATCAGGGCTGAAGGCAAGGGCCGTGACTCGATCTTGATGACCGCAGCAGGTGGCGAGTCGTCTGCCATCCCGACTCCAAAGGGCAAGCGTGCGGTCCCAACTGGCTGAAGCAATGGTTTCCCCGTTGGGACTGAAGGTGACATCGCTCACGCCGCTCAGATGTCCCGATAGACGATGGCATTCGTAGGTTCCGCACACAGCTCGCTGAAGGACGGCTTCTACCCGAGTGCTGAGTTTGGGGGGCGGGGATTCTAACTGCTGTAGTTTGTGTTTGGCGACGAGTGCTTCGACTAGAGCTTCTAAGCGTTGATTGGAGAGAAATAGGGTTTCGGCATCTAGGGCGATCGCACTAATTGTCGAGGCGATGGCTTCATCGGTCGAGATGCGATCGAATTCTTGAGAGGTTGCGAGAAACTCATCGTCTAACTCGCTCAAACTTTTACCTTGGGACCAGGCAAGGGCAGCTTTGAGGGCTTGTCCGTGTAAGAGTTGAGTGCGATCGCGTTTGTCGGAGGATAACCAAGATTGGAGTGACTTGGAGTAGGGGCGCAGTAGATCGAGTTGCACTCGAACCCATTCTAAATCGAAAACGGTTTGATAAATTTGATTGTAGATGTTTAAGTCTCCGTTTTTTTCGATGACTAAACCCGAAAGAATGAGCTCGAGATGTGCGCGACTGCGATCGCACTTTAATCGAGAGATTTTGGGTGTAGCTCCGGTCTCCCGTTCCCGCTCGATTTGCAGCATTTTTTGATAAATACTCAAAAGTAAAATTGCGGTTTTGTAATTTCTTAAAATTCGATCTCGAATGGTTCTCAAATGCTCTGGCTTATCTTGAGATTCCCAATTATCGATAATTTGCTGTTGGACGATGGAGTCTACTAACTCTAACTGTCGATCCAAGCCAATAATCTGAGGGTTTTCGGTCATCGATTCTTGAAAAAATCGACAAATTTTTTGAGTTAAAAAGGGTTGTCCAGAAGTCCAGTCTAAAATTCGATGTAAAATTCGATGGGGATGAGGTGTTATTTTTTTTAATCCCCGATTTAACGAAAAAATCTCTTCAGGACTAAAGCCTTTAATTTCAATTTCTCGACCAATCGTAAATGGTGTTTTCTGTCGGTCAAAAATTAAGTCAGATGGTGCGGCAGATCCAAAAATTGCAAAAGAAATTCGATTATATTTAGCGTCGATTGCCCGTCGTTCGGAGCAAAATCGAATTAAGGCAAAAAAGTCATCAACTGCAAAACGAAGATGGAGAATACTATCAATTTCATCGATAAAAATAAAAATTCGCTCTTCTTCAAATTTTGCTAAGATAATATCTTCAATAAAGTAGCTCAATCTCTGAAGAATAGAAACCTCATCTTCTTCTCGCCACCAAGATTGTAAATTCACCTCTTGGGTCAGATTAAATCCTCGCCACAACTCTGAAATCACTCCTTTATACCACTGAGTTGGCGTAATGCTTTCACTACCGATCCGAGTCATCCCGATGGTGGTACATCGACATCCTTCTTGTTGCAGCCGATTTCGGGTTCTCACTAGCAACGAAGACTTACCCATTTGTCGGCAGTTGAGTGCGTAACAAAACTCGCCGGCGATGAGTGCTTCGTAAAGCTCGAGATCGGCTTGACGCACCACGTAACTTGGTGCATCAACCGCTAAACTCCCACCAATTTGATATTGATAATCACTCATGAATCATTATTCGATCGCGGCTTCCCATCCACTTCTTGGGTTCAAGAGGGAAGACGTCAGAACCCAGAATCGACTTTACGATCGAGTTTGGGTCAAATTAGAATTCAACGTGACGCGATCGCGCCCTTGCTGTTTGGATTGATGAAGTGCTTCCTCTGCTGCCTGAATCAAGTCGTCTGCGGATTGCTTTTGTCCCGGAACGATACTTGCTACACCCAAACTCACCGTAATTGTTGAAGCGGGAAAACCAATTTGATATTCGCGCTCGATTCCCAAGGCTTTGATACTTCTGCGAATGTTCTCAGCGATGTAACTCGCTCCGGCGGCATCGGTATTCGGCAAAAGTATGGCAAATTCTTCTCCCCCATAACGAGCTACGACATCCGACGGACGGTGAATTTCTTGGCGAATCGCCCTCGCGACTTGGCACAAGCATTCATCGCCAGCTTTATGTCCCCGAGTCTTATTGTAAATCCGGAAAAAGTCAATGTCGCTCAAAATTAACGATAAGGGCGCTTTTTCATCCTGGGACTGTTTCCAGATTCGTTCGAGTTCCGTGTCGAACCCCCGACGATTCACTAACTCCGTCAAACTATCAGTGCTGCACAACTGTTTGAGCGCTTGATTTTCTTGTTCGAGTTCTTGCAAGCGATAAAGCGAGGAGTCTTTGCTGGGCAGTTGGGCGCTAAAATATAAACGATATAATTCGCACGACGGCACGCAACGATTGCCATCGAGTCGAACCAATCCCATACTTTCGAGTTTGTAAGCCACCACCGGTTCGACGGCGACGCCCTGGGCATTGGTCACCACCTGTTGAACGGCCAGTTCGAGTTCGGGATGCTTTTGGAGGGTGGCGAACAGATCGCGCAAGCGATCGCGATAAATTCCCGATAAGGTGGGTGCTTCTTCTAAGAGTCGATCGAGGGTGAATTCTTGCCGACCCAACCAATAGAGTGCCAGTCGGATGAGATAGGGATGTCCCCCTACCATGTTCATCAATTGCTGTGCCCGATCGCCGTCGGACCAATTCAACCCGTGGCGACTGGCCAAATCTTGCACTTGCGAAGCGGTCAATTCTGGCAACTGAATGGGCAACCCGACATTAAAGGGGGATTGATTCAGTTTCAACGGGATGTAAATATCGGTGTTGTGAACGACGACCAATCGCAGTTTTTGCCAAATTTCTACCTGTTTGGCTTCTTCGTACCACGATCGCAGCAGGGGTAAAAACTCTGATGCGATCGCTGGATACTCGAAGACTCGATTAACTTCTTGCAAAACTAATACCAAGGGATTGGCAATCTTTTCTAACAAGTACCCTTGAAAGTAGAGAGTGCAGCTGATCTTGCTGCCAATTTCCTCGTCCCAATACATTTCCAGTCGCGGGGGAAGCTGGAGTTGGCGACCCACCGTCAAACAAAACCAGCGTAAAAATCGATCGAGGCGATCGAACGTGTTGTCATCTGCTTGCTTGAAATTCAGACGGACGAGGCGATTGTTGTTTCGGGCAACTCGATCGAGAACCCGCAGCATTAGGGAGGTTTTACCCATCTGGCTGGGGGCTTTGAGGCGAGTGACGCTCCCCGGTTTGCCAATCTCTGTGTAGATAAGTTCTTCAATCTCCGGTCGAGCGATATAAAAAGGTGAATTCAATCCCACCGGTCCGCTGGGAAATTCGAGGGATCTTGTTTGAGCGATGGCTCGATCGAACTCAACAGCGACCCGTTTTTGTTCGGGTGTCAGGGGGCGTTCTTCGAGGGTGGTGCGAAAGTTTGTTTTGGTAATGGGTGCTGCAAACAGTTCGGATAGAGCGTGCCACAAATGAGCGGCGGATTTTTTTAGGTAATCGGCATCGTAGTGAAATTCTTGAGCCATGCCGGTATAAGTTTGACCTTTCCAAGCTTGACGCAGTACCAGTTCCTGCATCGGAGTCAAGTTTTTTTTCCGTGTTGCGTGGAGTAAAGCCAATACCTCATCGATCGTCATATGTTGTGTTGCTACTGAGATTCACAGACTTTTCATTCTGTTTTAGTCACTTTAAAGGATTCTCACCCCGATCGACAAGAGGATCGGGTTTCACGACTAAGAGGACTGATACTCAAGGATGTCTGAGAAAAATTTAGAAATGGGTTATTTTTTGATTGAATAATATAAGCTTTGACGGATTTTTACTATTAATAAAAAAATATTTATTTTATTTAAAAAACAAATATATTAGTTATTTTAGATGGTTTTACGGCAATATCAATAAATATAAGCGTAATTTAGATTTATGTTTTGCATTTTATTATTTTTTCATGTATAAAAAATGAGAATATTGAGTCAATTTTTTTATATTATAAACGCAGTTTAACGAAACATATTTATAAAAAGTTCCCAGCACTTTTAAAGGTTAAGGTGCTGGGAATTAGGGAGTTTATCAGGTATTTATTGAGGAATTACCCGAAGTTTTCTAGAACTTAAATGTTGTCCGAATTGTTCCTACGACTTGAGTATCGTTGTCGCTATCGTTAGCTGGGTTAAGGATCAAAAATGCTCCAGGGGTAATCGTAATGTTATCCGAGACCTTGGCACGGTAGAATGCCTCAAAGTGATAGGAGGTATCCCCTTCAGCCCGATCGGTCACGTCGTGGCTAGTCACCTTCGGAGGAATCCCCGCAACCAGACCGAGCAAGTTGCCGTCACCACCAATATCTGGGAAAGCGAACTGTACGGCCCCGGTCATAATCGTAGCATCGTCATCCTCATCGACGGCATCGCCCGTACGATTATCCGGAAGTGCCCCGTCATCTTGGGCACTCGCTAGCATGATGCCGTACCAGCCGGAGACGATGAAGCTATCGCTGACTTTAAACTGGAGTTCGGCACCGAAAGAATTTGCCGAAGTCGCTGTATCGCCAAACGGTTCGGTGGCAAAGAAATCTCCCGTGCTACCCGACAGATTCACTTCTCCGGCCGGTGCGTAGTAGCGCACGTAGGATAAACCGAGCTTCACGGCATCAACCGGTTCGAGAACCAGGTGTGCTAAGGCTGCATTCTGACCGTTGAACAAACCGTTTTTTACCGCCGGGTTGCTCGCCGATCCGCTGTCTGCCAAATAAGACAAACTCAGTTCGCCAATTTCGCCCAATCCGAGATTCAAGCCCAAACCCGCACCACCATCCGGTTGACGCAAGACTGGGTTGAGACGACCGAAGCGAGAAATCGAACCGCTACCACTACTGGCAATGGGACTGACCACATCGATGAAGTCGCGAGGTTCGGTACTGTTAGCAGCGATAATTACTTCAACATTATCGCTAGCCTGGAATTGGTAGTACAGATCGTCGAGACCGACATCGTTGCCGTTGGTGCCGTCAAAGCCCAAACGGGTCATGTTGGTTCCGGTTAAACCGCGACGGAATTGGGTGATGTTGCGTCCTTGCAAGCGAGTTCGCAACCGGTCTTTCCCGGTAAAGCTGGTGTCGAGGGTTAAACGAACCCGATCGGCAAAAATGGTTTGCGTGTCGTCGCCCAAGCCATCATCACCAGCATCAATATCTGGATTGGCGGAGTTGATACCGCCAGCTTCGTTACCAAAGGTATCGGCAACGGCAAAGACAACTTCACCTTTGAGTTTGGTGGTGGTAGAAAACTGATTGGCTTCGAGTTCGGCCGTGCGGGCTTCGAGGGCATCTACCCGTCCGCGCAACGTCGCGAGTTCCGCGGCAAATTCTTCTTGCAGTCGCCGAATCACCGCTAAGTCTTCAGCACTGACTTCTGCTTCCACATCCACTAAATTGAGGATTTGGTCTAAACAAGCG